>JAUYEP010000082.1 GCA_030689765.1 Methylovulum sp. | reverse complement strand
GCGAATATGACAATATTCTCAGGCAGGTGATTACCCGAATGATGGAAGATCCGAGAAACATCACCCGAACCTTAGATGTGCTTTGGACTATTCGGGCATTGGAAAGAATTGGCGATCATGCCTGTTATATCTGCGAACATTTAGTTTATATGATCAAAGGCAAGGATGTACGACATTTAACTCAGCATGATTTGGAAGGAAAAGTGAACGTGTAATTTTCTTTCAGAGATGAAAGGCGAGCTATCTTAGGATGCTCGCCTTTTTTTATGTAGCAGGAAAATAGACTTATTTTTCGAGACCGATAACATCCCAAATACGATGGGATACAGTAGCGTTTTTTTGCTCAGGTATTGGCGGGCCATCAGGGTAATTTTGTGCATAAACCCGCTTGGCATCATCGGCAAGATCTGTCATTCCAAGTTCGGAATAGGCTTCCTGCATCACTTGCAAAGCATAAGGCACAGCGGGTGTCCGCTGATATTTGTCGATAACGCCTGATGCCCTGTTGGCGGCAGCAATATAGGCTTTGCGCTTCAGATAATAGCGTGCAACGTGTACTTCGTGCATAGCCAGGTTGTTCCTAAGCGCGATCATGCGCAGCCTTGCATCAGCTATATATTTGCTGCCTGGAAATCGGCGTATTAGTTCATCAAAATTATTGTAAGCGTCATTCGCACTACCTGGATCGCGTTGTGATGTGTCAGTAGGCAGAAACCGATCAATAAACCCTATGTCACGGTTATAATTTACCAAACCTTTTAAATAGTATGCGTAATCGACGCTGGGGCTTCGAGGATTGATTTTTATAAAACGGTCGGCGGCAGCAATTGCAGATTCAGGGTCGCCATTTTTGTAATACACATAAGCAATATCAAGTTGTGTCTGTGCCGATGATTCGCCAAAAGGGTAGCGTGATTCCAGTGCTTCGTAAAGTTTGATTGCCCTGTCATAATTGCCTGCATCAACCGCTTTTTTAGCTTCTGTACGGAATTTTTCTGAATTCCACCCACCATACTCTTCTTCACCGCTATCAGATGATTCAGAATCCTTTGAAAACAAGCCGCCCAATGTTTCACAGCCCTGAAGAGACAGCCCTAAAAAGCAGATAAAAAAAACTTTAATTAAAATTAATCGCATAGTGCTGACGACACGTTGTAACATTAGAGGTTTTCTCGCAGGATTAACTGGGTACAAGGTAATTATTCAATTTGCGAGTATAACTTAACTATCGGTTATTCAGAAAATTTGTTATGACAATCACACAGAAGAAAGTGCCATTTGAAATGGCTGGAATGCGCTTAGATCAAGTGCTGGCGGAGTTGTTTTCCGATTATTCACGCAGCAAACTACAAACATGGGTCAAATCGGGGCGGGTGCAGGTCAATGGTTTACTATTGAAGCCAAAAGATAAGCTGGACGGCGGCGAATTAATAGCCCTAGATGCCGAGGCGGAAATTGTTATTACGTCCGAGCCGGAAAAAATACCCTTGGACATTGTATTTGAAGATGAAAGCTTGCTTATTGTCAACAAACCAGCCGGCTTGGTTGTGCATCCTGCGGTAGGGAACTGGAGCGGCACGTTGCTGAATGCTTTGCTAAACCATGATGCAAATCTTGAAACATTACCGAGAGCGGGCATTGTTCACAGAATTGATAAGGAAACCAGTGGCCTGCTGATGATTGCAAAAACTTTGCAAGCACATAACAGCCTAACCCAGCAGCTTCAAGAACGGGCCATTCACCGTGAATATCTCGCCATTACTCGAGGCCGCATGACTTCAGGCGGTACTGTCGATGAACCTATTGGCCGGCATCCAACAGACCGTAAACGTTATGTCGTGAGGGAATCGGGTAAATTTGCGGTTACGCATTACCGGGTCGTACAACGGTTTACGCGCCACACGCTGGTTCAAGTTAAGTTGGAAACTGGCCGCACACACCAAATCAGGGTTCACATGGCGCATATACGCTATCCGCTATTGGGTGACCAAGTCTATGGTGGACGTTTTCAAATGCCGCCATCGTGTGGCGAACGCTTGGAAAAAGAACTGCGCAGTTTCAAACGCCAGGCGCTTCATGCGGCAAAGCTGGGCTTGCAACATCCTGTTAGCGATGAATATTATGAATGGGAGCAGCCTATGCCTGAAGATATGCTGCGCCTCTTGGAAGCACTGGCTGGCAATGAACCCTAAACACTGGATAACACCCGATTGGCCCGCGCCTGCGATTGTCCATGCCGCAACGACATTACGTACCGGTGGCGTAAGTGTTGGCGTATTTAATAGCCTTAATGCAGCCCTTCATGTTGGTGATAATGCTGAATTCGTCAGGCAAAACAGGGCGATAATCAAAGGGATGCTGGATTTGCCCGAAGAGCCTGCGTGGCTGGAGCAAATACACGGCAATCAGGTTGTTGATGCGGCACGCAGGGATTTACTGCAACAGGCTGACGCCAGTTACACAAACGAACCAGGGATTGTTTGTGCAGTCATGACGGCAGATTGTTTACCATTACTGGTGTGCGCGTCTGACGGCAGCCAGGTTGCGGCAATCCATGCGGGATGGAAGGGATTGTTGGCAGGCGTGATCTGCAATACCTTAGCGGCGATGCAAATCCCCCCCAGCCCCCCCTTTTGCAAAGGGGGGGCTGGGGGGGATTTGCTGGTTTGGCTGGGGCCTGCCATCGGCTCCAGTTGTTTTGAAGTCGGTGATGATGTCCGGGATGTTTTTTTGCAGAAATCAACTGCATTTTCTACCGCATTTAAATCCCAAGGTAGCGGTAAATGGCTGGCCGATATATATCAGCTTGCCCGCATTGATTTGGCGGCGATGGGCATAACTGAAATTTATGGCGGTACTTTTTGTACATTTACTGAAGAAGATCGTTTTTATTCTTATCGCCGTGACAAAGAGACGGGGCGCATGGCCACACTAATCTGGAGAGACTGACTGAGTGAATTTATTGACATTGATTATCATCTTTAGCGCTGTTGGTGGTATTTTAAGCGTTGCCGTTGCGGCGATATTTTTATTATTGCCGGACAAACAAAGAAACGCGGTGTTGCCACATGGAATCAGTTTTGCGATAGGCGCATTGCTGACAGTTGCCTTTTGGGGCTTGATTCCACAGGCTTTTAAAGACGTTGGGCCGGAACAGTTCCAATCGCTATCGGGAACTATTTTAGTGGGAATTCTGTTGTTTTTTATGCTGGAAAAGCTCTTGATCTGGAGGCATTGCCACTATGGGGGCTGTGAAGCCCACGGTGATGAACAAGATCATGGGCATAGTCATGGGCATGGTGCAAAATCAGCGGGGACATTGATTATCTTGGGGGATGGCATCCATAATTTCGTTGATGGCATATTGATTGCCGCCGCTTTTTTAACAGATGTCCAGTTGGGTATAGTCACCAGCCTGGCGGTCGCGGCGCATGAAATTCCGCAAGAAGTAGGGGATTTTGCGATTTTGCTGGCTAGCGGTTATTCCAAAAGCAAAGCACTTTTTTTTAATGTTCTTGCCAGTTTAACGACAGTTTTTGGCGGGGTGCTAGCTTATTTCAGCCTGGAGGACTTGCATGACCATTTGCCGTATTTTCTGGCCCTGGCTGCCGCGAGCTTTATCTATATCGCCGTTGCTGACTTGATACCGTCATTACATAAAAAAACGGATATGAAGACTTCTTTGCAGCAAATTGCATTGATTATGGCTGGCGTGCTATTGATTTGTACGTTACAGGGGATTGTCCATGAAATTGAAATATAAGGATATTGCATTCCGCCCATAACGGGTGACGAAAGGGCGAAACCTGGGGGCAGAGGTGTGCAGGTTCGCCCTTTTTGACGGGCAGCCGATTAGCCCGGTTGCTCAGGTGATGACATCAGGTCCAGTTCTGCCCGTCCGTTGTTTAACTTCACAAAATTGCTCGGCGAGAATGATTAAGTCTGCCAGGGCAACTTGAGCATCCTGATCATGTTTGGTGGCATCGGGTTCAAACCGTTCCAGATAGATCCTTAAGGTGGCGCCTACTGTTCCGGTGCCCGACAAACGGAACACAATACGCGAACCGTTTTCAAAGCCAACACGTATGCCCTGGTTTTTGCTGATACTGCCGTCTACCGGATCTTCATAACTGAATTCATCGGCATATTTGACGGTGTATTCACCAAAAATTTTACCCTTTAATTCCGGCAAAAGTTTACGCAGATGTTCGATAATGCCGTTGGCAACCAATGCTTCAACAGCTTCATAATCGTGGCGGCAGTAGATATCCCTACCAAATTTTTGCCAGTGTTCATGAACAATATCAGCAACCGATTGGCGTTTTCTGGCGATTAAATTCAGCCAGAACAATACGGCCCATAAGCCGTCTTTTTCTCGCACATGATCTGAACCCGTGCCAAAACTTTCTTCACCGCACAGGGTGATTTTGCCCGCATCCAGTAAATTGCCGAAAAATTTCCAGCCTGTCGGTGTTTCAAAGCAAGGTATGTTGTAATGTGCAGCGACACGGTCGACGGCCTGGCTGGTTGGCATGGAACGTGCGACGCCGCTTAAACCTTTGGCATAAGCGGGAATTAAATGCGCGTTGGCTGCCATAATGGCCAGACTGTCGCTGGGTGTGACAAAAATGTTGCTGCCGGTAATCATGTTACGGTCGCCATCACCATCAGAAGCTGCGCCAAATGTCGGGGCATTGGCACTGAACATTGCTTGCGCAAGTTCATGGGCATGGGCTAAATTGGGGTCAGGATGATGGCCGCCAAAATCCTCCAATGGTTCGGAATTAATGACAGATTCGGGTGATGCACCTAGCAGGTCTACCAATATCCTTTTAGCATAAGGGCCGGTAATGGCGCTCATTGCATCGAAAAGTAACGTGATATAACCGGTGCGGATACTTTGCTTGAGCAGCGGAAAATCGAAAATCGACTGCATCAGTTCAGCATAATCCGCTACTGGGTCAATAATCGTTATTTTAAGCTCGTCCCTATATTGTGTGCCGATGTTATCTAGGTCTACATCATCGAGTTTAACGGTTTTATAACCGTTGATAGTCTGGCTGCGCTGATAAAACGCCTGGGTATCTTTTTCGGGTGCCGGGCCGCCATTGCCAACATTATATTTAATGCCGAAATCTTCTTCTGGGCCGCCCGGATTATGGCTGGCGGACAGAATAAGTCCGCCGAATGCATTATATTTTCTAATAACATGAGATGCAGAGGGGGTAGATAATAAGCCGCTTTGACCTATAATAAGTTCGCCGAAACCATTGGCGGCAGCTATTTTTATGATGATTTGTATCGCTGCCCGGTTAAAATAGCGGCCATCGCCGCCTAATACCAATGTTTTTCCGGTGAAATCTTCTAATGAATCGAAGATTGATTGGACAAAATTTTCCAGATAACCAGGTTGCTGAAATATTTTAACTTTTTTTCTGAGTCCAGATGTGCCTGGGTTCTGATCGTTGTACGGATGAGTTGTGATAGTTTCTATTTGCATGATTGATCCTTTGCAGTTGTGGCTTGGTGCGCTAAATAAAGTACACCAAAAATCTTTTCGAGTGAAACTTTTATATATTTAAGGGCATATGCTAAAAGCTTATTTATTACCGTTTTGTTTATTATCGTATTGTAGTTTTTTTTCTGCAGAGGTTTCTGCAAATAGCAATGTCTGGCTTTTAATAGACACGAAAGCACGCAAAATCGAAGTTAAAAAGGGCGGGC
Source organism: Methylovulum sp. (assembly GCA_030689765.1). Lineage (GTDB taxonomy): Bacteria > Pseudomonadota > Gammaproteobacteria > Methylococcales > Methylomonadaceae > Methylovulum. Next base: position 18,840 of record JAUYEP010000082.1, on the reverse strand, counting down.
AAACGCTCGAAACGTTGAACAGTATTGCAATTGGACGGGGAGGGGCTGGTTTCAAAAGCCATCGAGGCGATAATATAACGCCACATGGGGATTACAGGATAGGTTGGATAGGCGAAAAGAGTTCTTTTCGACGCTTTTTTGGGCTAACGTATCCTTCGATTGATGACGCTGAAAAGGCGTTGGGACAAGGTATAATTAATCATGCTACCTACGATCGTATTGTAGCCGCGCATATGAATAATCAAATACCACCGCAAAATACGCCATTAGGAGGACAAATCGGCATACATGGACTAGGTCGTGCCGATGAAAGGATTCATAAATCATTTGATTGGACGCATGGTTGTATTGCATTAACCAACGTTCAAATAGATCATTTGAGTCAATTAGTGGATACTGGAACGGTCGTGAAAATAAAATAAAGCTGGAAAATGTAAGAAACGATGATAAAATTACTCGCAGGTGTACGATTTTTTGTAGTAATAACTTTATGATAGGAAAATGACATGAAAAAAGTAGTGAAATTATCAATGATTGCCCTGGCTGTTAGCTTAGTTGCTGGTTGTGCAAGCACTTCAGATATCGAAAACTTACAATCACAAATTGATGGGTTGAAAACATCTGTGGCTCAAGCATCTTCTGATGCTGCTAGTGCGCAAAGTGCTGCAAATGATGCCGCTTCAAGAGCTGCTGCTGCAGAGTCTGCTGCTAACCGTGCAGCTCAATATGCTCAAGATACCAACAGCAAATTGGACAACATGTTCAAAAAATCAATGATGAAATAAATCATCACTGCTTTTTGAGAGACAAAAAGCCCGATGGGACAAGCCCATCGGGCTTTTTTTATGCTTGGCGTTCTCCGCCAAATAATTCCAGCAAGCGTGGTAAAAAGTTTGCCAGTTCTGCAGACATGATCGAAAAATCGGCATCAAATTTTTCAGCCTCATTGTCAGCTTCAATATCAGCGGCCTGGTCTTGACACAATTCAAGAAAGCGTAGGCGCTTGACAGCAAGATGCTCATCAATAATGAATGAAATCCGGTCAGCCCAGTTGACAGCCAGTTTGATGACTTCTTTACCGCTATCCAGATGGTTTTTGATTTCAGGCAGCGCCAAGTCATGACGTTTACAGCGGATAATACCGCCGGCCTCTTCAGGTGAGCGCAATTCGCATTCATCTTCAATTGTAATGCCGTCAGGCGCTTGATTCTTGACTAGCCATTGGGTCATCGTTAATACAGGTTTTTCGACGGTATTAAGCGGTATGGCGGGTAGGGATCCTAGGCATTTGCGTAACAGGCTCAATAAATCTTCGGCATTTTTTGCAGAAGCCGCATCGATTATCAACCAACCGCCTTTAGGGTCGATATAAGCGTATATTTTGCGTGAGAAGGTAAATGCTTTAGGTAACAACTCAAAAATTGTTTCATCTTTGATGGACGTGCGTTCTTTTTTGGATAATTTACGCCCTTGCTGTTCCTCTGTTTCAAAGATTTTTTCCTGAACCATTTCGTTAACGACTGAGGTAGGCAAAACGCGTTCTTCCTTTTTTCCGCATAGCATCATAAAGCCATTGCAGCCGTGTACTAATTGCTGCGTTGTTTTTCCGATGGGTGAAGTCCAGCCAAAGCAAAATTCTTCATGAGGGCCGCAAGGACGAAACGACATCGGTTCAAGTTTTTGTTCCAGTTCTCCAGGTGTTAACGTGAAGGTTTCTGTAAGACGAAAAATGCTTAGATTTTTAAACCACATGGTGCATGAATATCCTGTAAAAATAATGGCTGCGTATTATCGCAAATTTAACGCTAGATAAATGAAGTATTGTTATGGTGAATGGCTTATCAGATAGCAATGGGTTTGCCCCGATTGTTTCGCAGCAGGCAAAGGCGTTGATATTGGGTACGATGCCCAGTGTCGCTTCATTATTAAAGCAGCAGTATTATGGTCATCCAAGAAATGCTTTTTGGCCGATTATGGCGGCGTTGTTTGGTGCGGACATTGAATTTGATTATCAGCAGCGCAAGGAAATTCTAATCGGCAACGGCATAGCGGTGTGGGATGTCTTACAGTATTGTCGCCGTCCAGGAAGTTTAGATGCAAACATAGATATGACATCAATAAAAATCAATGACTTTGAATATTTTTTTGCTCACTACCCATTGATTACCCGACTCTTTTTTAATGGTTCAACGGCTGAAAAAATGTATAGATGCCATGTGCTATCAGAGTTAAATAATCGGTTTCCTTACCTTGAATACCGGCGCCTTCCATCCACAAGCCCTGCTTATGCGTCATTAGGATTGGCACAAAAGATAGAAGCATGGCAGGTGATTAAAGAGTCTATGATAAAGTAGCTGGCTTTTATGGCAAGGCCGACATCTAGTTTTGCTGCATTTTACATGCAATGGTTTGATATGATTGAAGAATATGAATATGGTGAAGAGGATGACGTTGAGTATTACGCTGTCCGTCCGAATAAAACCCAATTAAAAAAGGATATAGCGGTTCTTTTTACGTTGGGCGAAAAAATGTCTGAATTGACTGTAATGCAATTAAACACGCTTGATTTGCCTGAAAATATACATAAAGCGGTCATCGAAGTGGCGGGAATGCCACATAAAAGCGCCCGAAAACGGTTATTAAAATTTATCGCTGGTCAGATCAATAAGATAGATGTCGAACCGATTATAGAGAAACTGGCGCGGTTAGAAAATAAAAGCGCCCATGCCGTAAGAGAACATCACATCGTCGAACGTTGGCGGGACCGGTTAATAACTGACGGCAATAATGCGTTAACCGCATTGCTGGATGAGTATCCTGAAGCTGATCGGCAACATTTAAGGCAATTATTGCGCAATGCACAAAAGGAGGCAGAAGCTGCCAAGCCGCCCAAATCTTCACGCTTACTGTACCGTTACTTAAAAGTGTTGTTTAAATTTGAGGAAGAATCAGAAGAAGTGATTGATGGTCTGGATAGTGGGCATCAATAGCCTGGATTATTAGCAGACATGTATTATCAAGGCGTAAAAAAAACTATCGTCCTCCGCCCAATCGGAAAAAAACGGTCTCAATTCGGCGATATTCATCCGTTGTTGGAACGTATATTTTTGGCGAGAGGGCTATTATCGGCGGCGGAGCTGGACAGGACACTCGCAAAACTGCCTTCGCCGTGGCTGTTATCGGGTATGGAAGAGATGGTTGCCTTGTTGGTTACGGCGTTAAGCAAACAACAGCGTATTTCCATTGTCGCCGATTTTGATGCTGACGGTGCAACGAGTTGTGCGGTTGCCATCAAGGGGTTGCAATTAATGGGGGCAAATCATCTGGATTTTGTTGTGCCCAACCGCTTTGAATACGGCTACGGGTTAACACCAGAAATTGTTGAGTTGGTTAAGTTGCAACAGCCGGACATCATTATTACCGTTGATAACGGCATATCCAGTATCGACGGTGTTAAGGCTGCAAAAGCGGCGGGCATTAAGGTGCTGGTTACGGATCATCATTTGCCTGGGGCAGAGCTTCCGTTGGCTGACGCTATCGTCAACCCTAATCTGACCGGCGATAACTTTCCCGGTAAGTCGCTGGCGGGTGTAGGGGTCATGTTTTATGTCTTGATGGCATTACGAAACCGGTTGCGGGAACAGGACTGGTTTGCAAAGCGGCAGATTCAGGAGCCCAATCTTGCCCAGTTGCTGGATTATGTGGCATTAGGCACGGTAGCGGATGTCGTGGCATTTGATCAAATCAACCGGATCCTGGTGCATCAGGGTTTGCTCAGAATACGCACAGGCCGCAGCCATCCGGGTTTGACGGCACTGATAGAAATAGCGGGCAAAAATCCGCAGACCATCAACGCTTCAGATTTGGGTTTCTCGCTGGGGCCAAGGTTGAATGCGGCTGGGCGCATGGATGACATGTCTTTAGGGATTCAATGTTTGCTAACTGATGATATGGCGCTGGCAAAAAATATTGCCGTCCAATTGGATGAACTTAACAGCGACAGGCGGGAAATCGAAGGGCAAATGAAACTGGAGGCGATGGCGTTGTTGGCAGAAATGAAAGTGCTGGATGAACATCATTTACCTGCAGGGGTTTGTCTGTATGATGCTAACTGGCATCAGGGAGTCATTGGTATCCTGGCATCACGCATCAAGGATAGGCTGCATCGGCCTGTTATCGCGTTTGCTCCGGCAGGCAAGGATCTGATAAAAGGTTCAGCTCGATCCATTCCCGGAGTGCATATCCGCGATGTATTGAGCGATATTGCCGCCGCACACCCCAAGTTGCTGAGCAAGTTTGGCGGCCATGCGATGGCGGCAGGTTTAAGCTTGACGATGCACGATTACCCTGCTTTTGCGCTGGTGTTTGACGGGATGGTCGGCAAACGTTTGGCTGATGTTGATCTGGAACAAAAAATACTGTCTGACGGGGAGTTAACCGAACAGGACATGACCATTGAAATCGCCGATTTATTGCAACAAGCTGCAACCTGGGGACAGGCGTTTCCGGAACCGGTTTTTCATGGGGTATTTGATGTGATTCAAGCGCGCATTGTCGGACAACGGCATCTTAAATTAGTGTTGCGTAATCCTGGCGGCAACCTGCTGATCGATGCGATTGCTTTTTTTGTCGATCATGTTGAACAATGGCTGGGACTTAGGCAAATCGTTGCGGCTTATAAGCTGGATGTCAATGAATTTAGAGGGAATCGAAGTGTGCAGTTGATTTTGCAGTATTTGGAAAAAATAATATAAAAAAGGGCGGCTTAACCGCCCTTTTTTGATGTGTGCCGTTATTTTTTGGCTTCTGCCGGTTTTGTTGCTGCTTCTGGCTTGCTTTCAGCGGCGGGCTTTACGCGTGCCTCTGTTTTGCTTTCCTGGGCAGTTGCCTTGTCTTCAACAAGGTCTTCTTCAACGATGACTTTTTCTTCAACGGTTTTTCCTTTAGCATCTTTTACTTCTTCAACGATAACTTCTTCAGCAACAGGTTGTCCTGCTTCTGCGGGGTTAGCGTTTGCAGCAGCCTCCGCTTTAGGCTTTTCATCGGTCAGCGGCACCAGGATTTCAACCTTGGCTTGCTTGCGCAGGTTTTCCAGCATAGTTTGCAGTTTTTTACGTTGCAGGAATGGTGTCAATTGTTCTTTCACAGCTTCCAGCGGAGGTGGTGTTTGCGTGCGTGAATCTTCCCTTAAAATAACATGCCAGCCAAACTGGGTTTGTACTGGCGCAGTTGTATATTTACCTTTTTCCAGTGCAATAACGGCTTTAGAGAAGGGTTCAACCATTTGACTGGCAACAAACCAACCTAAATCGCCGCCGCTTTGTGATTCTTTGGCATCCAAAGAACTTTTGTTTGCCAATTTGGCAAAATCAGCGACTTTATCCAGTTCGGCAATAATTTTTTTAGCTTCCGCTTCGGTTTTTACCAAAATATGGCGGGCTTTGTATTCTGTTGCATTCGTTCCGCCAACTTTGCTGTCATATTCAGCCTTGATTTCAGCGTCGGTAACAGGGTTGGCTTTCATGAAGTTTTGTACATCAGCTTGCGTCAGTATTGATTTTTTAGCGTCTTCAACATTGGCTAAAACTTCAGGTGATTTATCAAGTTGTTTTTGCACAGCATCCTGAACCAGCAATTCACGTTGAATCAATTCTTCGACTAATTTCTCTTTAGGCACTGCTTGGCCTTGGCTGCGCACCGCAATTTCTTTTTCCAGGTTAGCCAATGTTTCTTTGGAGATATATTTACCATTAACGACAGCGATGGCATCGGCCTTATTGACAACTGATGCAGGTGCAGGTGTGGCAGTGTTATTTGCGGCTTTCTGGTCGCAACCGCTAGCGATCAACGCAGTGCCTACAACGAGCAAGGGGATGAATGTTTTTTTCATGGTGTTCATTATCTAAGGTTTCCTTTAGTTTTTTCAGAGGGAGGGAGGGCATTAATGCCTAAGGCATGAATCTGTTGCTTCATTAAGTCGCCTAGCGCTTTATAAACCAGTTGATGACGCTGAACGGAAGATTGACCTTCAAAAGCGCCAGCAACAATGGTGACATGATAATGGCCACCGCCACTACGTGTGCCAGCATGACCGGCATGGGCCGCACTGCTGTCAATAATTTCTAGCAGCTCAGGCTTAAAAGCATTGTTTAACGCGATTTTAATTAATTCTGCGGTCATTGTGGGAATACTTTTTTAAAGGGTTTAACGGTGACTTTGGCATAAACACCGGCGTCAATGTAAGGATCGGTGTCAGCCCATTGTTTTGCCGCCGACAAATTGTCAAATTCAGCAACAATCAGGCTGCCAGTAAAACCGGTTTCACCAGGATTTTCGGTATCAAGTGCTGGGTGAGGGCCGGCCAATACGAGTTTTCCGATATTTTGAAGTTCCTGTAGCCTAGCAAGGTGGGCGGGTCTTGCGGACATTCTTCTGTCCAGACTATTCAGGGCATCTTCGCTGATAATGGCGTATAGCACTCTATTTCTCCGTTTCGGGGATGTATTTATATAAAAAAATCATTTGCAAGACAATAAAAATAACCATCAATCCGGGTACGCCAAAGGTTTTAAAAGCAACCCAGTCATCAGTCGAATAATTGTACATGACATAAACATTGATAAAACCTACGCTGAGGAAGAAGGCGCCCCACAGCATGTTCAAGCGTTTCCAGATGACTGAAGGTAACGTGATGCTAGCTGACATCATGCGTTCAACAAACGGTTTTTTACCGATAAACTGGCTGCCTAAGAAGGCCACACCGAACAACCATTCGATGACGGATAATTTCCATTTAATAAATAGTTCATTCTGCAAATAGAGGGTCGCCCCGCCAATAAGGATGGTCAACACCAGTATTATCCATTGCATGGTTTCAACTTTGCGGTATTTAAACCAGTGATATGAAACCTGAATAACAGTGGCTACCATAACGACAGCCGTTGCCACATAAATATCGTAAAATTTATAGGCAATAAAAAATAGCACGATGGGGAAAAATTCGAAAAGCTGTTTCATAATTTGTCAGTGTGGGAAGGGTTAAGCGTAAGTGTCCACGCCTATGATCGAGTTGGCTCTCTGATTTTGTAGGGTTTTGTTGATTTCCAGCTGATAGGCATTAATCGCATTTAAAGTCCGTTTATCAGAGGGAGTGTATACATTTTGCTGCTTTGCGGAATCAAGATTTAAACCAGCAGCTTCTGAAGCCTTAGATATTTTATCGGGGGGATAAACACGCAATGGCGGCAGGGTTTCCTGGGTAGCTGGTAGTTCAGTCCTTTTGTCATTTTTTGCGCTATTGTTTTTAGCTATTTGCTGCTGGTTAAGTTGGGCAGGCGAAAAAGTCAACGATGAACTATGAATTTTCATATAGTTACCAATCCGGCGTACAACTCAAATAGTGCAGTATTGTAGAGTCATTACTCATAAAAGTACATTGGGAACCTCTTCCAATGATAAATGAGCCTGACAGGCGCTTAAACCACGTCCATGATAAAAACCCGTGAGTCGCAAGCTCTTCGAAACATCATGTAACACGTTGAAAATTAAAATTTATATTAATTTGAGTACAGCCTAAAATATCATTATTTTCAGTATGTTAAGCTATATTTTAGGTTAAAGGACAGAGAATTTGCGGCTCACGGGAGAATAAGGGAATAAATCTAATCATGAGCATACTTTATTCGGATTGATACAACTCATTAGGGCGATCAGGATACCTCCAAGGGCACAAGCAAGGATTTGGCTAAAAATAACTTCCCGAAATCAATGCCCTTTAGGGATGGTTCGGTAATTCCAACGAGGAAAATAGTTATCAAACAGAATAGTCATGGTTTTGAGGAAAGCGGCGCACTTTTACCCGTCGCGTAAATCTCAGTCAAAATAATCAGCCGTCACTTTCAGACCCGTGGTAATTTTCGCCTTCTCTAAATTTGGCAGACTTCGATATGCCAACTCGATTTCAGGAAGTTCTTGCTGGTCAAATCCTCAGCAAAAGACGTTTACCACATTAATGCCCTTGATGAGGCAACTCAATTCGAGATGGTGTGTGCAGTTGAAAAAATCAGTAAACAGTATTTGATACCGGCAATTGAACAACTTCTGAATTGTTTCCCCTTTGTTATTCAAAGCTTCCATTCCGATAATAGCCCGGAATACATTAGCTACAAAGTGGCTACGTTACTGGGAAGGCTACTTATTGACAAACCAAATCCCGCTCCAGACAATTTAATGGCAATGCTTTAGCCGAAAGTAAAAAGGGTTCCGTGACCAAGAAACTGTACAGTTACAGCGTTTTCATTCTTCATTAAGGCTAGCCACTCAAGTTGGGACAGGTTAAGCCTTGTCCGTACCCGACTTAAATTATTAACGACGAATGAAACCGCTGTATGTGCATGTCCCTCAGTGCGTGTTTTAAAAGTCCAGAAAACGCCAAAATCAGTCCATTAGGTTCTGGATCTGAATGCTGAAATGAAATTTTATCTTCGGTTATGGCGGTAACACAAACCCAAATTTAGTAGTTTTTACTGGGGGACAATACTTTTAAAACACGCCCTAAAATAGCCCGCCTTTCATCTCCGAAAGAAAATTACACTTTCACTTTTTCTTCCAATTCTTGTTGAGTTAAATGCCGGACATCCTCGCCTTTAATCATATAAACTAAATGTTCGCAGATATAACAGGCATGATCGCCAATCCTTTCCAGTGCCCGGACAGTCCAAAGCACGTCTAAAGTTCGGGTGATATTTCTCGGGTCTTCCATCATTCGGGTAATCAACTGCCTGAGTATATTGTCATATTCACGGTCAACATTAGTATCCCTCTCAGTAATTGCAGACACGTTCTCTATACTGATTCTCGCAAAGGCGTCCAGTGCATCATGCAGCATCCCCTTAACCAATTCAGCCATATGCTCCAATTCATAATGAGGAAATTTGTTTCCATTCCCGGCTAGCTTTATTGCCATTTCAGCGACACGTTCAGCCTTGTCGCCTACCCTTTCAATCTCATGAATAATTCTAATCGCCGAAATCACCAGCCTTAAATCAAAGGCTGTAGGTTGTCTTCGCGCTAAAATTTTTGTACATTCCAGATCGATATCCACTTCCAACGCATCAACCTGATGTTCCTGCTTGATAACCAGTTCAGCCATTTCCATATCACCCGTGGTGAAAGCCTGCACTGCCAGTTCTATTTGCCGCTCAACCAAGCCGCCCATGGTCAAAACTTTATTGCGTATCTCTTCCAGTTCTTTATCAAACTGGCCTGATATGTGATGCCCTATTTTGCTGTTATCCATTATATGCTCCTAATTATCCATACCGTCCGGTAATATAATCTTCTGTTTGCTTTTTTCTGGGGTTGGTGAATAACTCACTGGTAGTGCCCATTTCAATCAAATCGCCCAAATACATAAACGCGGTATAATCGGAAACACGTGCTGCTTGCTGCATATTATGCGTAACAATGACTATTGTGTATTTTTCTTTAAGCTCGTTAATCAGTTCTTCAATTTTTAATGTGGAAATAGGATCCAGTGCCGATGCAGGCTCGTCAAGCAACAACACCTCAGGCTCGATCGCGATGGCCCTGGCTATCACTAACCGTTGCTGCTGACCACCAGACATGCCTAATGCGTTATCATTTAAACGGTCCTTCATTTCATCCCAGAGCGCAGCACCCCGCAAAGCATTTTCGACAGTTTCCGCCAACACGCGTTTGTCATTGATGCCCTGAATCCGAAGGCCATAAGCCACGTTTTCAAATATGGTCTTGGGAAAAGGGTTTGGTTTTTGAAACACCATCCCGACACGTCTGCGCAAAGCGGCAACATTTACCGACTTGTCAAAGATATTTTCGTTATCCAGTAAAATCTTGCCCTCAATAGTGACATTATCAACCAGATCATTCATTCGGTTAATGCAACGCAACAATGTTGATTTACCGCAACCACTGGGACCTATATAAGCAGTCACTTTTTTCTTGGGTATATCCATATTAATGTCGCGCAAAGCCTGCTTACCTGCGTAAAAAAGGTTCAGGTTTTCCACCTTGATACTTATCTCATTTAACTCCTCGCTATTCGAGCGATTGTTTATGAAGGAATTCATATCAATTGCGTGTGTACGTACTTCTTGTGCTGTCATTTATTTAACCTTCCAATGCTCGGTATTTTTCCCGCAGACGATTCCTGATGATGATAGCTGTCAAATTAAGCCCTAAAATCACCACAACCAATAGTAACGATGTCGCATAAACCAGAGGCCTCGCCGCCTCAACATTAGGACTTTGAAATCCTACGTCATAAATGTGAAACCCGAGATGCATGAATTTCCTGTCCAAATGCAAAAACGGGGCGTTTCCATCCAACGGCAACGTAGGCGCCAATTTAACCACCCCGACTAACATTAACGGCGCAACCTCACCTGCCGCCCGTGCCACCGCGAGAATCAACCCCGTCATCATGGCAGGGCTTGCCATAGGCAATACCGTTAGCCACAACGTTTCAAACTTGGTGGCGCCTAATGCCAGACTCCCTTCACGTATGGATTTAGGAATACGTGACAACCCTTCTTCCGTTGATACGATGACCACCGGCAAGGTGAGCAGCGCCAGTGTAATTGAAGCCCATAACAGGCCAGGTGTGCCATACACAGGGGCAGGCGCAGCTTCCGGGAAAAACAACTGGTCGATGTTGCCGCCCAATATATAAACAAAAAATCCCAGGCCGAACACACCATAAACAATAGAAGGGACACCGGCTAAATTGTTGACGGCAATCCTGATCAACCGTGTAATAAAGCCCTGTTTTGCATATTCGCGCATATAAACTGCCGCAATCACACCAAATGGCGTAACAATAATCGACATCATGATAACCATCATAATTGTGCCAAAAATTGCTGGAAAGATACCGCCTTCGGTATTTGACTCACGGGGGTCATCCGTTAAAAATTCTGCAAACTTGCTGCAAAAATAACCTATCCTGCCAAACAAAGTCATCGTATTGGGCTGGTAGATTTTAACGATTTTAGACAAGGAAATTTCCTGCTCGCTACCATTATCTATTTTAGCGACCAAACTATCCCGTCTGGCTTTTTGGTATAACAAACTCAATTGTGTCTGGTATTGGTTATATTGTGCTTCATAGCCAGCTTTTTCTAAAGCCACCTCTTTTTCTGCCTCAGCATCCCAACGATTTTTCAGTTGCAACTTCTTTTGCTTCAGCCTTAGGCGCTCCAAACCATAGTTTACTGCGCCAATCTCCTTTTTCTCTAAATGCACTATTTCATCAAAAATCGCCAAGGCCGCATCCAGTCTTTCTAATGCCACAGGCCAAGCCCCGTCTCCTGATGCAATAATTTTGCCATTTTCTTTTACAGCCACCAATTGTCCATAAAAATTACCCCATTCACGGCGCTCAACGACCATCATTTGAGCAGGAAAATCCCGCTGTTTAATGTTGCGCTCCAGTATCCAGCGAAAATCTGTGCCCGTTACATCACGATTACCGGTCTTGATTAAATACTGGATCAAAGTATCTTCACCTTCAGCCATTTTATGGCCTGTAGATTTAGCCATTACTGCCGGTGTTACACTGCGGTCAACTTGCTCACCAAAAATCGTCTTGAGCGACCCTTCATCTTCCTGATAACTTAATTGCATTACTCTGGACGGCCAAAAATGCCCTACCCCGCGCACGGCAACCAGACCAAGCACAGCAATGACCATAATCAAGCATAGGCTTACCCCTGCCGCATTCAGCCATACCCAAGGGGTTCCACTTTTAAACCATGTGTTAATCATATTAAGCTTAATCATAATGAGCTGTATTTTTCACGTAATCGCTGACGAATGACTTCGGCGAGTGTATTAAAGACAAAAGTAAATGCAAACAATACCAAAGCCGCTAAAAACAAGATCCTGTAGTGTGTACTATCAACTTCCGATTCAGGCATTTCGACAGCAATGTTAGCGGCCAATGTACGCATACCCTGGAATACACTTAAATCCATCACGGGTGTGTTACCGGTTGCCATGAGTACAATCATGGTTTCCCCCACTGCCCGCCCGAAACCAATCATAACCGCAGAGAAAATCCCTGGACTCGCCGTTAATAACACAATTTTAGACATTGTCTGCCAAGGCGTTGCGCCTAATGCCAATGAGCCAACGGTTAAGTGTTTAGGGACACTGAAAATAGCATCTTCGGCAATTGAAAAAATAGTTGGGACGACCGCAAAACCCATTGCAATACCCACCACCAGCGCATTGCGCTGATCGTAACCAATACCTAACTCGGTTTTAAACCAATCACGCAAACTTCCGTGAAATAGCCAAACTTCGAAAGGTACGCTGACTGTCAAGGCAAACCAGCCACCCAGGATAATGACAGGTATCAATAATGCGCTATCCCAACCTTCTGGCACCTTCTCCAGAATTGTTTTAGGCAGAAATTGCCAAGCGTAGGCAAACAGCATCACGGCAATCGGTACCAGCAGAATAAATGAGAATAAGCCTGCGAGATGCTCTTCGATATAAGGGGCAAGCCATAGCCCTGCCAGAAAGCCCAAAATGACGGTAGGCAAAGCGCCCATAATTTCAATTGCAGGCTTTACAACCTGCCGCATACTTGGCGCCATAAAATAAGCGGTATAAATCGCCGACATCAGTGCTAACGGCATAGCCACCAACATGGCATAAAACGCCGCTTTCAAAGTACCAAAGACCAACGGGGTCAAACTGTATTTAGGCTCGAAATCATTGTTTGATGCCGAAGACTGCCAGATATAATCAGGTTTTGGGTAACTTTCATACCAGACCTCCTGCCAAAGTGACTTAAAAGAAACCTCAGGATGCTCATTCGCCACCTGCCAAAAATGCACTTTCCCGTCACCGGACTGCATCAATAACGCATTAGCGCGTGGCGCCAATGCCACTGAAAATAAGGAATCGCTGACATGTTCTTTAATGAGTTCTTTTTCGGCTGTTGAGTGATAAATACCGATATTGCCGCCAGCATCGATTGTCAGGAAGCCTTTACGCCGCTGTTCACCTTTAATAGCAACAATTGGCTTGTCGGAAACCTTAAATGCCCTTATTTTTTGCATTGCCGGACGGTTTAAGTTATCCCTCACCATCGTCCACTGAGACACTATGCCACTAGAGTCGCCAATCATCAGCGACAAATCGCCATTTAAAAAAGCAATACTGGTAATTTTTTGTCCCGCGTCCACCACATTCTGTGCCTGCTTGAGGGCAGGGTTACTTTTATCGCTAATATCATAAAAAGCCAGGCGCCCACTGTTACCAACCACATAAAGGTTGCGCCCTTCCTTATCAACCAAAACATCAGCGACACCATCAGCAGGCAGATTGATAACCGCATCAGTCCGATTTAAAGTGGCTTCATCAGCAAACAATGATTGTTCCTTTTCAAAACTGGTCAGGCGTATTTTCGTAGCCGTTTTTGCAACGATGGTCGTGGCATTATCCCCAACTTGGGCAGAAATAAGCTCTAATGCGGCGCCGGAACCGTCTAACACTAGCGGTTGTCCGCCCAGGGGATAATCGAGCGATGGCGTGATAAGGCGGACATTATTGGGATAAGTCACTTTATATTGATGTCTTACGATAACTGCACGACCATCAGAAAGCCCGTAAATGACCGCACCTCCGTTAATGGGGCTACCTTGGGAAAAGCTGACGATCCGGCTTCCTTCAGGTATTGCAACGGCTGAATTCAAAATGGTTTTGCCTGTGGCGGCATCAAAAAAAACCACTTGCCCACTATCTGTAAATCGGGCAGCCACCTCATTTTGTTCTTCCATTTCCAGCAATAAGGTTTTACCCAATGTTTTTTCCGGCACATCATAAACAGTGACTGGTTTTGCTATTGCCGGTAAAAATAAAGGAAAAACCACATACAGCAAATAAAAGAAAATCATCACTACCGCAACGATCACCCCCATCCCCCCCGCCACGACGCCATAGCGGGCAATGGCGTTTTTGATAAAACGCCATTGTTGATAATACTGACCAGACGATTTTTCCATAACTGAAGGCTGTTTTGTATTGTTGTTAATTTCAGACATTGGGGGGGGATTATAGAAACAAAATATGACAATGTTATAACAAAAAAACAGAAAAAAACGGCTGGGACCTGCATAAACAAATCTCAGCCGCTTTCTTGCAAATGAAGGCTTAGTTCTTCTAAAACCCTTTCATAGCGGGCCTATAGTTTTCAATAAATATTTTAAACACCATCTACTTGATAGTCTTAAGGACTTTCTCAACCACCTTTGCAGGCAATGGAATATAGCCATCTTTGATAACCACTTGCTGGCCTGCTTTGGATAACACCATTTTTATAAACTCATTTTCCAGTGGCGCTAACGGTTGATTAGGCTTTTTATTAACATAAACATACAAATAACGCGCTAGGGGATACTTGCCTGCCAGTGCATTTTCAGGTGTTGCATCCACAAAATCCTTGCTGCCTTTTTTTGCCAAAGACACCGCTTTAATCCCTGATGTCACATAGCCCAAACCGGCATAGCCTATGCCATTTACTGATGTAGTCACTGATTGCACCACTGAAGCCGACCCAGGTTGTTCGTTAACATTATTTTTGAAATCCCCTTTACACAACCCATGTTCCTTAAAGTATCCATAAGTACCAGAAACAGAATTACGTCCGTATAGCTGGATACTTTTTGTTTTCCAGGCATCAACGCCAGCATCACCCCAGGTCAGGATATCCGTTGCATAACCGCATTTGCGTGTGGATGAAAAAATGGCATCCACCTGATCAACAGACAACCCTTTTATGGGATTGTCCTTATTGACAAAAACAGCCAACGCATCAACAGCTACAGGAATTGCAGTCGGCTTATAACCGAATTTTTTTTCAAAAGCCTCAAGCTCATCATCTTTCATTTCCCGGCTCATCGGCCCCAAATTTGATGTGCCCTCTGTTAAGGCTGGCGGAGCGGTAGAAGAACCCGCCGCTTGGATCTGGATATTCACATTGGGATAAATACGGTTAAATTCTTCGGCCCAAAGCGTCATCTGATTGGCCAGCGTATCAGAACCCACACTGGATAAATTACCGGAAATACCACTGGCTTTTTGATATTCAGGAATACCTGCATCAACCTTTTGTACAGCATCAACAGCAGTGCTGGCCAGTATGGCAGAAGCAAAACCCATCGCAGCTATTAGCGCTTTTGTTTTCAAAGATAAATTCATCATCAACTCTCAAATAAATTAGTACGGAATTAGTACGGAAAAAGCTGCCAAAAAATTTTGCTATCGTATTGTTTCGATATAACAAAATTATGACAGCCTATATTTTAAACGTCCCTTGCAAACAAAAAGCCAAACGCCCCAATGAAAAGATATTGTAAATGTATTAAATATAAAGCGGATACCCACGAAGGTCACGAACGACTGCATGGATGCAGGAGGTAGGGCAACGCAGGAGCAGTTGCCGAGAGCACGAAGTTTTAATATATTGATCGTGTGATTATTTTCTTCGTGTCCTTCGTGATCTTCGTGGTTAATAATGTATATTCACGAATACTTTCACAGTCTCAAAAGGGTTGCCACGAAAACTCGCTAGCGAAATCCGCTTAAACGTTTACCCATTGCCATGCAAGGTAATTCTAACCAATGATAGGATAATAGCGACAGAAATAATGACAAGGCGACGGTCGCAAGCCAACCACCCAACCATAAACCCAAGCGGTTACTGATAACCAGACCCAGAATTTGCAGCAAAATAGGCGTTAAGCACATCAGCACCGCCATGTGCAGCAAATAAAGGCTGTAAGAAACTTTACCGATATACCGCAAGCCAGGATGGGACAACAGCGTTTGGGCCCGCACCGATCCCAGTACAAACAATAAAATCATGCCCGCCCCAAGCCCAGAAGCCAACCATAGTCCCGTATCGTTTAGCACCACATAAAGGCTGTCCGCAGCAGTATAAAAAAACAAGCCTGTCACCAGTATCAACCGGCGCCGCCAGCGATAGCTTACCAGGTAAGCTGTCGCCAGCTTATGATATTTGGCAAGCAACAAACCGATCAAAAAGTGCACTAAAAAAACAGACACCCCTAGCAAAGTAACCGCCAGCACAGCAAAGAACAGCAGCCACAAGATTCCCCGCTGTGCAAGTAACAGGCCTACGGGCAACAACAGCGATAACACCAGTTCAATGGACAACGTCCAAGACTGGGGTATCAACACAATTAATGGCGGCAAATGTAGCAAAAACGCCTCCCGCAGCATGTCCACCAGTGTTAAGGGATGCCCACGCCACATTAGCGTGACCCATTCACTAGCTGGCAATGGGGTTGGTAATGGCGGCGTGTTGACGGTCGCCAGGTACAAAAATGCACTCATAAAAAGGATCACACAATAAGGTAGCCAGATCCTCAACATGCGGTTCAGGGCATAACCCGATAATGCAAATTGCGCCAAAACCGGTCCTGCCCCTGTGCGAAAATACTTAAGCGAAAGCACCAATCCACTTAGCACAAAAAACATTGAAACCGCAGCAATGCCATCCCACCAGATATGCAAAGGTGAATAATCAAGCCATTGCCTGCATAAATCACCCTCGCACGGTAAGCCGTAAGCAATCACGAAATGCTCACTCACAACAGTCAAAGCCGCCAAACCGCGAATAGTATCCAGATAAGCAATATGTGTTTTTTCTATGTGCATGACAAAAATGGGTGTGCCAGGTATGGCAGCTTAGTTGCAGACAGAATGCCCCCACCCTTATCAACCCTCGTCTGGTAGTGATTTGGCATAAGTAATTGACAATAACGCGGCGCATCCTGCATCAAGCTTGCTCCAGTCATCCGGCATCGAAAGCCTTGCCAAAGCGGCGGTCGGCAAAAGTTTATCCTCATCAGGCACATTACCGGCACCCACCAGGTTAATCAGCAACGCTTCAAAATCAGGGTTATGGCCCACTAGCAATACCCGCTTACACTCCCCGGCACATTCAGCCAGAACCATTTTTAACAATCCAATACCTTGAAAATACAAACGCTTATCCTGCCGGATATCCCGTTCATCGCCGCCGATGGCACTATAAGCCAACGTCGCCGTATCGTAAGCCCTTTTTGCCGGCGAACTGATGACCACATCAGGGATATAGGCCTGCTGTTTCATCCAGACACCCACGCGCCGGGCCGCTTTTTTTCCACGTTTTTTCAAAGGCCGATCAAAATCGATCACATCAAGCTCCCTGTCAGATTTGCCATGCCGAAGCAACCATAATTCTCTACTCATAACTTTTACCTCCTAATTGATTTTTGAGCCGCAATGCCTGATAGTGTTTACAACTGATTTTTTTGCTATCCGGTGCAGTATACAAAGGGATTATGACGGATAATGCCCCCGCAGATTGTTTTATTAGGTTAGTCACTGCTCCCTTTAATCATCATTTATTTTAAATCATGGCAAAATCCAACACTACCCTAGCTGAGTTGTCCTTACCCTTTGAATTGCCTGCCACGCTTACGGCAGAAAAATTGATCACCCAATTAAACGGTCATGTTGATACACAACTGATTACAAGGCAGCGTACCGTCAAGACTTATTACGACAGTTTCGACTGGCGCTTATATTCAAACGGCATCTTGTGTGAATTCACGCGCACCAAGCCAACCTCAATATTTACGTTAAGGCATCTTGAAAACCAACGCATCATTGCCAATGCCGAACTTTTGGATGTCCCGGCATTTGGCAAACAATTCGAATCCACAAAAATACGCGGCATTCTCGAACCCCTGCTTGAAATGCGTGCATTAATAAGTATCTGCCGTTTGGATTATGAACTTTACGCAGTCAATATCATTAACCATGACAAAAAAACCGTACTACGCCTATTCATCGAAGCGCATGAACAGTTCAACAACCGGCTTTCAGTACAATCAATAAAAGGCTACGAAAAAAACGCCGGATACATTATTGAATTACTCACGACCAAGCTGGGCTTAACACCCGCAGAATGCACCCCCCTGCTGCCTGCGTTAAAACTTCAAGGCCGTAAACCCAAAGAATATACCTCAAAGCTGGCTATCAACCTGGCCCCTAATATGCGGGCCGATATTGCCAGCAAATATATTTACAGCCATTTACTAAAAACTATCAAAGACAACGCGCAAGGCACCATAAACGACACCGACAGCGAATTCCTCCATGATTTTAGGGTAGCGGTGCGCAGGACCCGTGCCGGGCTTAGCCAAATTAAAGGTGTGTTGCCCGAACCTGTCAATGCCACCTATGCTGATTTTTTTTCCTGGCTAGGGCAAATCACTGGGCCTACGCGTGACCTTGATGTTTATCTGTTAAATTTTGACGGCTACAAAAGCAGTTTACCGGTTTCAATCCGTGAAGACCTTCAGCCCCTGCATGACTTTCTGCTGGTCAAACAACAAAAAGCACAGAAAGAACTCGCCAAAAAACTACGCTCTGCCAGGTACTTATCGACCCTAGCTGAATGGGAAAACTACCTTAAAGAAGAAACGCCCAAGGAACCGCTAGCCACCCATACAAAACTGACCATTAAACAACTGGCAGACTTAAGGGTTTGGAAAGTTTATAACCGTGTGTTGCAGGAAGGTGATGCCATTAACGAGCAATCAGAAGCGCAAACACTGCATAACTTAAGAAAAACCTGTAAAAAACTGCGTTACCTCATGGAGTTCTTCCAAAACCTTTATCCCGAAAAACCGATAAAACAGCTGATTGGCTATCTGAAAGAATTGCAGGAAGTGTTAGGTCAATTTCAGGATTATCAGGTACAAGAAGACCATTTGA
>JAUYEP010000306.1 GCA_030689765.1 Methylovulum sp. | reverse complement strand
ACCTGCATTAATACGTAGGCCGGAATAAGATCGTCCAAAGCGTAGCGAAGGACGGTCGTTTCCGGCGCTTGTGCCCCCCATTGCGCCGGAAACGCCAGTTTTCGCTTGCGCTCAAACAGGCTTATTCCGGCCTACAGATCTTAATGGAAGCGATGTTGATTATGGCTGGTTAATATGAAACGTGCTTTACATAGGCCTTTTTTTCGATAGAAACTATAAATTAAGGCGGTAACCATTTTCGCCTCTGTTGCTGCCGTAAAATTACGGTATATCACACTGTTGAGTAGGCCATACCACACACTAAACATGAAAACGCTGTAAGTTGGTAGCCCTTTGGTGCAAGATAAAAAACGCCCGTCAGGGGGTTGCAGCGGGTCGCGTCAGTACATTAGCCACATAACAAAAAGGAAAAGGTCAGTGAAATTCATTCATGCTGCAGACATACACCTGGATAGTCCGTTAACGGGATTGGGCGCTTACGCCGATTTCTTAGCCACCATGACCATTCCTGATTAGCAAGCTGCTTCAGCCAGGCTCAAAGATACTGGAGTTCAAAGCTCGCTTTGAGCCTTCAAACAGCCAGAGCAAGCTCAGGACTCCAGCCTATCGTCTGCTAGCTGAAGCAGCGTGCTAATCAGGTGACCATTTGATCCCAACGGTTCAAGCCGTTTTCGGTAAACAAGTGAATGTTGTGCTTTTGTGATTTATAGATGCGGGAAATAAGTAAGTTAAGGAGCAGGTTTAAATGAAAGCAGCAGGCATTAACAGTCAGCAAATTGAAATCAATACATTAATTGAACAAATAAACGGGTTGCTCCCGCAAACCCAATGCGGTCAATGCGGTTTTAAAGGCTGTCGTCCTTATGCTGAGGCGATGGTTGAGGGTAGGGCGGATATTAATCAATGCCCGCCGGGCGGCGATGAAGGCATCGCCGCATTGGCTGCTTTTTTAAAATTACCTTTTAAACCGTTAAATCCGGCATTCGGCATCCATAAGCCTAAACAGGTGGCGTTTATTATTGAGCAGGATTGTATCGGCTGCGTGAAGTGCATTAACGCCTGTCCCGTCGATGCCATTTTGGGTGCGGCAAAATTTATGCACACGGTGATTGCTTTTGAATGTACGGGCTGCGAGCTGTGCGTAGCGCCGTGCCCGGTGGATTGCATCATAATGAAACCCGTTGCAGCAGACAGGGGCAGCTTAAGTGCGCAAGAAAAATCGGCGTTGGCGAAACGCCGTTATGAGGCACAAGGTTTGCGTAAAGCGCAAGAGGCAGCGGAAAAAGCAGAACGCACCAGAGCAAAAAAAGCAGCGCTGGCAAATATGAAATTATCGACATAAGTGAGGGATAAAACGTGGCAAAGGCGAGTGATTTAAAGCGGGGCATGGTGGTAGATATTAACGGTGTGCCTCATTCTGTGAAACAGGTTGAGGTAAAAAGTCCGTCTTCGCGGGGCGCGGCGACCTTGTATAAAATCCGTTTCACCAATCTTAAAACCGGACAAAAACTTGACGGATCGCTAAAAGGCGATGATTTTTATAAAGATGCCGAGCTGGTACGCGCCAAGGTGCAGTATTCCTATAAAGAGGGCGACAATTACATTTTTATGAATCTGGAGGATTACAGCCAGTACAGTTTGGGCGGCGAGGAGCTGGAAGGTCAAACCGAGTATTTGACTGAAGGCCTGGAGGGTATGGTGGCGTTGTTAATTGACGATGACGTGCTGGGCATTGAGCTACCGGCATCCGTCGTGCTGGCGATTGTCGAAACCGCGCCGGCGATTAAAGGTTCGACGGCTTCTGCGCGTACCAAAACTGCGCGTTTGACGACTGGATTGGAAGTGCAGATCCCTGAGTATCTGGAAACTGATGACTTAATCAAGGTTAATACCGAAACCGGAAAATACATGTCACGCGCTTAGTGCAGTAGTTATGATGCCGGAAATAGAGCATATCTTGAAGGTTCATCAGGGCGACTTTGCGTTAAGCCGATTGCCTAAACGTGTCCCTGAATTGCTGTTAGCCTTTGATGCGGCGGATGGTTATCTGCTTGAATATATTGCAGAGGTTGTTCAACCTGCTGCGAATGCCAGGATTTTGATACTCAATGACAGTTTCGGTGCGTTGGCGGTGGCGCTGAATGCGTATCAGCCGTGGGCAATGTCGGATTCTTATCTTTCGCAGCAAGCAACGCGGCTTAATCTGGCGGCAAATGCCTTACCGGAACACGGTGTTAATTTACTCAGCAGCTTGACACCGTTAACGGGTGATTTTGATGTGGTGCTAATTAAAGTGCCGAAAACACTGGCCTTACTGGAAGATGAATTGATACGGATACGTCCGCATTTGACAGCATCAACGCAGATTGTCGTGGCGGGCAGGATAAAAACCTTGCCTGCTTCAGTCTGGAAATTACTGGCGCGTTTGGTTGGCCCGACAACAACGTCATTGGCGAAAAAAAAAGCACGGCTGATTTTTGCGGCACCCGATCCAGATTTAATCATTCCCGCGAACCCTTATCCAGTTTATTACACGCTTGAAAATTCCCGTTATCTGATTGCCAATCATGCCAATGTATTTTCGCGTGACAGCCTTGATATAGGCACGCGTTTTTTTCTGGTAAATTTACCAGTCATGCCCAGTGTGCGTGACATTATTGATTTAGGGTGTGGTAACGGCTTGGTAGGTTTAATTGCCGCAGAACGTAATCCAGCCGCCTCGTTACATTTTGTGGATGAATCATTTATGGCGGTAGCATCAGCGCAAGAAAATTTCCATCATGCTTTTGGGCAAAGCCGAGTGGCAAATTTTTATGTGGGTGATGGCCTTCATGATTTTGAATCAGAATCTGCGGATCTTATTCTATGTAACCCGCCATTTCATCAGCAGAATACAATAGGTGATCAAATTGCCATTACGCTATTTAAAGAGTCACGCAGAGTGCTGCGTAAGGGCGGTGAGTTATGGGTGATTGGCAATCGTCATCTGGAGTATCACATCCAGTTGAAACGCTGGTTCAAAAAAATCTCGATGATTGCAGCTAACGCGAAGTTTGTTATTTTGAAAGCGGGTGCTTAAAGCCTAAAGCAGCTTACGGCGGTTTTTAAGGCGAAAAAAAACGAACCCAAAAGCAGCGTGTCTTTTGGGTTCGTTTTATGGGTTTGTTACGCGGGGGTCACGTTCTCAGCTTGTGGGCCTTTTTGACCTTGAGTCACCTGCATGGTCACTTTTTGACCTTCGCGTAAAGTTTTGCGACCGGAGCCGTTAATTGCACTGTGGTGAACAAAAACATCTTTACCACCTTCCTGTTCAATAAAGCCGAAACCTTTTTCATCATTGAACCACTTAACGGTACCTACAACTTGATCTGACATATCACACTCTTAACTTAAAAAATAGCCATGTTATTGGCTTTAAAATCCCAGACTTAAAAAGCTGGCTTAAAATCGAACTGCGACCAATAGTAGCACTAAAAATACGGCTAGGGCAAAAACATTTTAGTAGAGTTTGAGTTATTTCAAGTGATTATTTATTCATTCAAACCGACTATAAAAGTTGGTTTTGTCCGTTATTTTAATAGTAACCTGACAAGGGTTTTGAAGGCCTAATCATATTTGATGTACTTGAATCTGGGGTCATCGGGCGTGCCCTTTAATGAACCGCCTTCTTTGCCAGGTTGCCACATAATGACCTCTTCAATTTTTCTGGCCAACTCAAAATCTTTGTTAGTGATTCCTTTTGCGGCATGATTCATTAGCTTAACAATAACAAAAGCATAAGAAACCGTAAGATCAGGATGATGAAACGCCGCTTCAGCAAGATGCCCCACTGTATTGACAATCATCAATGTGCTTTTCCATCCGCTGGTTTTGTATTTGCGGCGGATCCAGCCGCCTTCGACGTACCAGAGTGGCAATTCTGCTTTCAACCGTTCTTCGGCTTCTGCATCAGTGTATGTTTCTTCATATGTGCGTTCTCTCCAGCCCATGTGCTTACCCTCTTTGTTGATGTTTAATAGCGCTAAAGTTAAATGTCGTATCAGTAACGGCCTTGTGAAAAATTGTGACATCCGTAGACCATATCGACGCTGCATTATATCTGCGTTTTTGATGGCTGCGTTAGATTGACGATGGATGGGGGATTGCTGCTAAAATCAACCGTTCTTGTACCAGATAAACTCAACATCCTGATAGGTGTTTTATGACGCTAAAAAAGATTCATCCCGATAAAGACAAGTTAAACCAGATAGTGACCGAAGCCCGCCGTAATCAGGAGCTGAGGGAACAA
This sequence comes from Methylovulum sp., assembly GCA_030689765.1. Classification (GTDB taxonomy): domain Bacteria; phylum Pseudomonadota; class Gammaproteobacteria; order Methylococcales; family Methylomonadaceae; genus Methylovulum. Next base: position 1,141 of record JAUYEP010000306.1, on the reverse strand, counting down.
TCGTATCGCGGGCAGGCGCTCAAGTTGTATCCTTGGGTATGTGGGCGTTGTGCGCGTGAATTTACCCACAAAAATCTGGTTGAGCTGACAGTCCACCATAAAAACCACGATCACGACGACAATCCTTCGGACGGCAGTAATTGGGAATTGCTGTGCCTTTATTGTCACGACAATGAACATTCACGTTACGAAGAAACACGTTTTGGCAGCGCGTTGACAAGTAAAGCTGGCGCATCTGTGGCAACGCACAATCCGTTTGCGGATCTTAAGGCGTTATTGAACAATAAAAAATAATTTAGCCCACATGCCCTTTTTAGAGGTTCCCTTTCTAGGGACAAGTGTGCAGGTTATACGCTTTATTTGGTTTTGATCTTGCCCCGGTCTAGCGGACACTCGGCCAAGAGAGTAATCTCTAAAACCGAGGTAAGTAATGGAAACAAAAATAGAATCAAAGGCTCCAGTTGTCCGCAACAAATATACAGCACAGTTTAAAGGACGGGCATTGGGACGTGCAGATCGTGATGGCATCCCAACGGTAGCGAAAGATTTAGGGCTTGCCGAACCGATGCTGTATACATGGCGGGCAAAACGCCGTCAAACAGGCCAGCCATTGGAAGAACAAAAGCTCCAACAAGCAGAAACGGCACGTCTCAAACGGGTTGTGCCCGCCTGGAAACATTAGGTATCTACACAAGTTTATTTATTAAAAATCATATGCTTAAATAAATAGTCACGTTATTTCATACAGATAACTGCTGTTTCAAGCCAGATTTTGCGGTCGAAAAAACTAAAAATCCAGCAATTATCCGTAAGAAATTTCATATAACACATTGTTTTAAAATAATTAAAGTTGTGTAGATACCTATGGCCTGGAAGAGGAAGAGGCTTTCTTAAAAAAGGCGGCAGCGTATTTATGCCCTGTGGGTACTTTGCAAAACTGCCCAAGTGAAGTACCCGCAGGGCATAAATACGCGATGATAAAAACCAATGAAAATCAATATGCTGTGGATATGATGTGCCGATTGATGGCGGTTTCACGTAGCGGCTGGCGGCACAGGCCGCTTTCCGCCAGGAGCCATGCGTGTTTTCGATGCTGAAAAAGGCCGGCCGGGTTCACCCAGGATCACCCGGCGGCTCCAAG
>JAUYEP010000303.1 GCA_030689765.1 Methylovulum sp. | reverse complement strand
GTTTCTGTTTAAGGAGCTGTTGGATGATGAGGCGCTGATTATTGGTTTGGGCGGTGGTTCCATCACCAAACATTTACTGCATCACTTCCCAGATTGCCGCTTGAAAGTCATAGAATACCGGCAAGGCGTCGTTAAAATCGCACGGAGCCATTTTGGGTTGCCGCTCGATAGACGATTGAAAATTATTGTTGACGATGGTGGGCGGTATCTTAGGCAGCGCACCGAAACTCATCAGGCGTGCTACAGCGTGCTGATTGTCGATGCGTTTGATCATGAAGGCATGGCGGAATCCATTAACAACAAGGCTTTTTTTGACGCCTGCAAAGTGGCCTTAAAAAAGGACGGTATTTTGGTCATTAATTTGTGGGGCGGCACCGGCAATCCGGTGTTTCAGCAGGTCGCCTTGTGGTTGGGGCAGGTTTTTGGCTGGAAGATTTTATTTCTGCCGGTGCAGGGCAGGGGCAATATCATAGGCTTGGCATTTAACGATGCAACGCCGATGTATTCGATGAAGGAGTTAAGGGATAAGGCGCTTGTGCTTGAACAGCGCTACCAGATTGAATTTCCGACCTTTTTAAAAGACCTTAAAAAACATAATTCCAGCACGATTAACCAATTGATAAGCCCATGACATTTACCGCACCGACTCTTTTTAGCTACCGCAAATACTGGGCGCAACGCTTTGGTGTTGCCCCTGAATTGCCGATGGGCCGCGAAGAAATGGACGCTTTAGGCTGGGATGCCTGCGATGTGATACTCGTAACGGGTGATGCGTATATCGACCATCCCAGTTTTGGCATGGCGTTGATCGGGCGTTTGCTGGAGTCACAGGGCTTTAGGGTCGGCATCATTTCACAACCGGATTGGACTGGCGTAGCTGATTTTAAACAGCTGGGCCGTCCCAAGCTGTTTTTCGGCGTGACCGGCGGCAATATGGATTCGATGGTCAACCGCTATACGTCTGACAAGAAAATCCGCTCCAACGATGCTTACACGCCCGATGGTGTTGCAGGTAAACGCCCTGACCGTGCCGTTAATGTCTATGCGCATCGCTGCCGTGAAGCGTTTAAAGACGTTCCGGTGATTATCGGCGGCATAGAAGCCAGTTTACGGCGTATCGCGCATTATGATTACTGGTCGGATACCGTGCGTAAATCGGTGCTGCTGGATGCCAAAGCAGATTTGCTGGTGTATGGCAATGCCGAGCGACAAATCGTAGAAATTGCCCATCGGCTGGCGAACGGCGAACACATTAGTTGTGTGACCGGTATTCGCGGCACGGCGCATTTTGTCAAACAGATACCTGACGGTTTTGTGGTTAAGGATTCGACCGAAATCGACAAGCCTGGTGTGTTGCTATCGGCTGTCAATCCGTACCAAGAAAGTCCGGCTTGCGACAAATCCCCCCCAACCCCCATTTTTCAAAGGGGGGAGGATGGAAATTCGCTTTCCCCCTCTTTTTTACAAAGGGATGAGATGGAAATTCGCTTTTCTCCCCACTTTGTAAAAGGGGGGCCGGGGGGGATTGATCGTACCAAAACGGTGTTGCGCTTGCCTAGCTTTGAAGCGGTAAAAGGCGACCCGATCCTGTACGCCCATGCTTCGCGCGTGATGCACGGCGAAACCAATCCAGGCAATGCCAGGCCGTTGGTACAACAACATGGCAACCGCCAGGTCTGGATTAATCCACCACCGGTTCCTCTGACGACTAAAGAAATGGATGGCGTTTTTGATTTGCCGTATTCGCGCCTGCCGCATAAAACTTACGGCAATGCCAATGTCCCCGCGTTTGAAATGATCCAGCATTCAGTCAACATCATGCGCGGCTGTTTTGGCGGCTGTACGTTTTGCTCGATCACCGAACACGAAGGCCGCATTATCCAAAGCCGCTCGGAAGATTCCATCATCCGTGAGATTGAAGCGATACGCGATACGTCGCCCGTGTTCTCCGGCCATATTTCTGATTTGGGCGGGCCTACCGCCAATATGTATCGTCTGGCGTGCAAGGACGAAAAAATTGAGGCGGCCTGCCGCAAGCCGTCTTGCGTTTACCCTGGAATTTGCCCGAACCTGAATACCGATCATACGCCACTCATCAAACTGTACCGCCGCGCCCGCGCCTTGCCGGGCATCAAGAAAATCTTCATCGCCTCCGGCTTGCGTTACGATCTGGCCGTGGAATCGCCGGAATATGTCAAGGAATTGGTCACGCATCATGTCGGCGGTTATCTTAAAATCGCCCCTGAACATACCGAGCAAGGGCCGCTGTCAAAAATGATGAAGCCGGGCATGGGGACATACCACCGCTTCAAGGAAATGTTCGACAAGTATTCCAAAGAAGCGGGCAAGGAACAGTATCTGATCCCGTATTTTATCGCCGCCCATCCCGGCACAACTGACGATGACATGTTGAACCTGGCAATCTGGCTGAAACGCAATGGTTTCAGGGCGGATCAGGTGCAGGCATTTTTGCCGTCGCCGATGTCGATTGCGACCGCGATGTATCATTCCGGCAAAGACACCCTGCATAAAGTCAGCCGTAGTGCCGCCACTATCCCGATACCTAAAGGCATCAAACAACGCCGCTTGCATAAGGCGCTGCTGCGTTATCATGACCCAAAAAACTGGCCACTATTACGCGAGGCGTTAAAAGCTATGGGACGTAGCGATTTAATCGGCAATGGTAAACAGCATTTGATCCCTTCATTCCAGCCCAGTACGCCCAGTACCGTCAGGGGCGCATTAGAACCTTCTGGCAAGATGCAGTGTTTTAAAACAAAGCATACGGGGTTGGATAATGTACACAGTGGTAAATCTAAGCCTTATCCATCTGGTAAGAACAAATTGGCAGGTAGGCAGAAGCCATAATGCTTGTGGATAAGAGAATATGTAGAGACGTAGCATTTATGCCCTCGGGTACCGCTACGTCTAGCTACGGAATGAGCCTGACACAGTTCGGCAATATGATGACTGCCAGTCCTTTGAGGACTGGCAGTCATGGCATCCACCCCATATCAGACTGTGTGCCGGAGTCCAACGGCTTTAGCCGTTGAAAAAATGGCTGAAGCCATTTTACTCCCCCTATTTATTAATGGCTTGGCTCATGGGTGAGTAGTTACCTTTTTCAAGCGAGTGTAATTATGAAAAAAATCAAAGTGCTTTTTGTCTGTATGGGCAATATCTGCCGTTCACCGACGGCTGAAGCTGTGTTTACAAAGTTGGTTAAAGAACGGCATTTAGACACACAATTTATTATCGATTCAGCAGGTACACATGCTTACCATGTTGGTGATGCGCCTGATTTACGCGCACAAAAGGCGGCCTTGGAACGCGGTGTTGAATTGGCGGGCATTAGGGCTAGAAAAGTCACGCACGGTGATTTTGAGGATTTTGATTTTGTGCTGGCGATGGATGATGATAATTATTCAATCTTGATTGAAGCCTGTCCTGACGGACATAAAGAAAAAGTCCGCTATTTTCTTGATTACGCACCACATTTGAATGTACGTGAAGTGCCTGATCCTTATTACGGTGGCAGTTACGGGTTTGAACGGGTACTGGATTTGGTGGAAGAGGCTTCGGTCGGTTTTTTAAAAACCTTGCACGAAAACGGGCGGTTAACATCAACAACACAAGGCTATTAAGGCGGTTTTATGGCAATCATATCAAATACAGTGGGTTATCTTGACAATGGTGTTTTGCTGGAAGCATTTTTTGCTTTTGATGATGCGTTTTCAAACCGGCGTCCGGCGGTTTTAATCAATCATGCCTGGGGTGGGCGGGATGCGTTCGTTGAGGAAAAGGCCAAACAAATGGCAGGACTGGGTTATGTCGGTTTTGCTGTTGACATGTACGGCAAAGGTATTTTGGGTACTACACCTGAAGAAAATGCCGCGCTTATGCAGCCCTTCATGAATGATCGGGTGATGTTGCAACAACGCATAACATCGGCGTTAGCGGCTGTAAAATTATTGCCCTGGGTTGATGACACTAACTGTGCCGCAATAGGCTATTGTTTTGGCGGTTTGTGTGTGCTGGATTTAGCCAGAACAGGTGCGGATGTAAAAGGTGTGGTTAGCTTTCACGGCTTGTTTGGCGCACCAGATAACCTCAAAGGCCAACCAATCAAAGCCAAGGTGCTGGCTTTGCACGGTCATGACGATCCTATGGTGCCTGTTGAACAAGTCATTGCTTTTGAAAAGGAAATGACAGAAGCGGGTGCGGATTGGCAGCTTCATGCTTTTGGTCATACGATGCACGCCTTTACCAATCCTGTCGCTAATAACCCCGGTTTTGGCACAGTCTACCAGGCCGATGCCGACCGGCGTTCCTGGTTGGCGATGAAAAACTTTCTGGCGGAAATCTTTGCTTGATAGCCTGACAGGTGTTGAATAGGGTTTCCTTGCTTCCCACAAGCAATTAATCCCACGCTAAACGCTGCTGATCGCCAAGTAGCGGTTGGTTTCGCACCCGTGCAAACTCACATGCAGCGTTTTCATGGCTGATTAATTACACAACACGCATCGTTCCCACGCTCTAGCGTGGGAACGGATCCTGCGCCGCTCCAGCGGTGCGAGACGCAGAGCGTCTCTGGCGGCATTCCCACGCGGAGC
>JAUYEP010000294.1 GCA_030689765.1 Methylovulum sp. | reverse complement strand
GCGTTGCTGTTGCGCTTCCTGCTGACGTTGCAGGCATTCATCCTGTGTTTCCTGTGCATATTCCAGGCTATCTTCCGCAATCAACACGTCCTGTTTTAAGGTTTCAAGCGTCCCTAAATCGGCTTCAAGCTCAGTATTGAGCTGCGCCAATTGCAGCCGCGTCCGGCCCATTTCCTGAACGGTTTCCTCATGGCTGGTTTGATTATGTTTGATAGCCTGCTCAAGCGAACCCACTTCTGCCGCCACGGCATAGTAATCACCTTGCGTAGTATTAAGCTGCTGTTGCCGGCTTTTATGCCCGGCGCGTTGCGTCTCTATCTGGCTGTCAAGGTCACGCAACGCAACAAACAAACGGTTATGCCCAGCGGCCACATTATGAAGATTACTTTCCAAAACTTGTGCCGCTTGATGATAAGTGTTCCAGCGCATCGCCAGCAATTCCAGCTTGAACTGGCGTTCCTGTTTTTTTAGAGCGGTATATTTTTCGGCTTTGTCAGCCTGCTTTTGCAGCGCTTTAAGTTGCCTGTCCACTTCTTCGCGCACATCATCCAGACGCTCCAGATTTTCGCGCGTGTGCTTCATGCGGGTTTCGGTTTCACCGCGCCGTTCCTTATATTTGGAGATACCCGCCGCTTCTTCGATATGGCCCCTTAATTCATCAGGCTTGGCTTCGACCATTCTGGAAATGGTGCCCTGCTCAATAATCGCATAACTTCTTGAGCCTAAACCCGTGCCTAAAAACAAGTCGGTGATGTCTTTACGCCGACAGCGTGAACCATTGAGCATAAACAACGACTGTCCGTCACGGCTAACTTGCCGCTTGATGGCAATGCTGTCGTATTGGGCGTATTCGCCGCCCAACTTGCCTTCGGAATTAGTAAACACTAGCTCCACCGACGCGGTACTGACCGGCTTACGCCCTGATGAGCCGTTAAAAATGACATCAGCCATACTGCCGCCGCGTAAATGCTTGGCAGAACTTTCGCCCATCACCCATCGCACCGCATCAATAATATTGGACTTGCCGCAACCATTCGGCCCGACAATGGCCGTCAAATTTCCGGAAATGGGGATGACCGTGGTATCAACAAAGGATTTAAAACCCGACAGTTTGATTTTTTCCAGCTTCATGGGGTAGGGCTATTTAACTCAAGACACAAAAAGGCTGCCATTATTAACGAAATTGAACCGGATTGCGACTCTAGTGGGCTTAGGATCATATCCGCCAGAAAAACAACGGCTACTGAAAAAAACAACTTACATGAAAAGGTTAATAAAATGAAAGAAGAATACGGTTTTTCTAACGCCGGACAAGGTAACTCCCAAGTTCCAACTTGGGAATTCAGTCAGGGAAACTCTAGCTTCCTGTCATGCGAAGCTAGAGCTTGGAAACCAGCAGACCCACCATTTCGGGGCAGACCGATGGCGTTTTGCTACAACGCTAGCTGCTTGTTTTGATGGCGATTAATTACATCGCTACTCTGCGTGACATTGCAACCGTACAGCAGTAAATCACCATTGGCGTTCAGGGCTTGCCCGATTTCCGCCAAAGCGCGGCTATAACGGGATAAGGTGTCTGGATTTAAAACTGCACCGCCCAGTGGTACGTTGGCCTCTGCCCCGTGCGATAACACATGAATGGCGCTAAGGTTGCGGTAAGCTGACAACACGCCCGCTATTTGCGCG
>JAUYEP010000081.1 GCA_030689765.1 Methylovulum sp. | reverse complement strand
TCGAATATTTTAACTCACGACACAACGCCCCGCGCGATTGCCGCCGATCAAATCTGGTTATCATCAACATGGGCAACTAATGCTGATTCAGGAATGGTAAACGGGGGTTATGGATTGACAACCTTGCTCCATGAAATAGGCCATTCTTTAGGCCTTTCGCATCCTGGAAACTACGATTCTGCCTCAGGCATTTCCAACACCTATGACGCTAATGCAGTGTTTTCAAAGGATAACCGCCAATACACCATCATGTCGTATTTTGGTGGCTACGACAGCGCCACCAAGGCGTGGGCCCAGGACGGCACATTGGGTGGCTATAAATATTCCCAAACACCGATGGTTTACGACGTTGCCGCCATCCAGTCGCTGTATGGCACGGACACCAGTACCCGAACAAATGACACTGTCTACGGTTACAACAACAACTTTGCCGCTGACGATTTAGAAAAATCCATCTTTGATTTTTCCACCAATAACGTGCCGATTTTTACCCTTTGGGATGCGGGTGGCAGCGATGAACTGGATTGTTCTGGATGGGATGGAAATCAGACGATTAACCTTGCGCCAGGAAGTTATTCATCGGTTTGTGGATTAAACAATAATGTTGGCATTGCTTTTAACACATCGATTGAAAAAGCAGTGGGTGGTAGGGGTGACGACATACTGATTGGCAATCGTGGTGACAACACTTTAAGCGGGGGTGGCGGTAACGACACGGTCATTTGCGGCGCTTGGACAGCCTGCACCCTAACCGGCAATGCGTCCAGCGCAACCCTAACTGACTTAACCGGCATTAACGGTACGGATACCCTCAATGACATTGAAAACTTAACGTTTAACAATGTCACCGTGGGTACGGATGCCGCCGTAAACGATGCGCCTGTCGGCTTGCCCGACAATAACGCCGACGATCCCGTTGTCGAAGCGGGTACGGGTGTTGCCGGTGATAACATTGCCACGGGCAATGTGCTCGCCAATGATACGGATGCCGACAGCACTTTAGGGCTGGATGAATCCAAAAGCGTACAAAAGGTGAACGGTCAATCAGGCAATATGGGCGTAGCGGTTGCGGGGCTCTATGGCAGCCTTATTTTGTCAGCCAATGGCGGCTATACCTATACGCTGGATAATGCCAAAACCGTAACCGATGCGTTGTCAACTGGGTCAGGGGTTGCCGATACGTTCACTTACACGGTTGCCGATGCCCACGGCGCAACCAGCGCGTCAACGGCATTGGCCATCAGTATCACAGGCAGTAATGATGCCCCAACCTTAACTACCTTCAGTTCAGCCGTTGCCAGCGGCAATGAAAACAGCGAAGTCACCGTTAGCTTTGACGCGTTACAAGCCTTAGGGAATCAAGCAGACGGTGACGGTACGGTGACTGCCTTTGTCATTAAAGCTCTCAGCAGCGGCAGCTTAAAAATAGGTGCCTCAGCAGAAACAGCAACGCCTTGGGATGCGGCAACCAACAACACCATAGATGCCAGCAAAAATGCTTATTGGACACCCGACGCCAATGCCAGCGGCGTCTTAAATGCGTTTACTACCGTAGCTAAAGACAATGGCGGTTTAGAGTCCGCCACTGCAATTCAGGCAATGGTGGATGTGATGGCAGTGAACTATGCCCCGACCTTAACGGCCTTTACCTCAGCCGTCGCCAGCGGCGTTGAAGACAGTGAAGTTACCGTTGGCTTTGACGCGTTACAAGCCCAAGGAAATCAAGCAGACAATGACGGTACCGTCACCGCCTTTGTGATTAAGGCCCTCAGCAGTGGCAGCTTAACCCTTGGCGAGGCGTTGCAAACAGCAACGCCCTGGGATGCGGCAACCAACAACACCATAGATGCCAGCCATAACGCGTACTGGACACCCGATGTTAATGCCAATGGCCTCTTGGACGCGTTTTCCGCCGTGGCTAAAGACAATGGCGGTTTGGAATCCATCACTGCAATCCAGGCGACAGTGACGGTCACTGCGGTAAATGACGCCCCCACCTTAACGGCCTTCACTTCAGCCGTTGCCGCAGGTAATGAAGATAGCGTTTGTATGGCTAGCTTGGGCTTGTTACAAGCCCAAGGCAATGCAACAGACCTTGACGGCACAGTGGATAGCTTTGTCATTAAAGCACTCAGCAGCGGCAGCTTAACGCTTGGTGACGCCTTGCAAACAGCAATGCCCTGGGATGCGGCAACCAACAACACCATAGATGCCAGCCATAACGCGTACTGGACGCCCGATATTAATGCCAACGGCATCTTGAATGCGTTTACCGCCGTGGCTAAAGACAATGGCGGTTTGGAATCAGCCACTGCAATTCAGGCGACAGTAGCCGTCACCGAGGCCAATGATGCACCCAGCCTTGCAACGCCAACAGCCATCAATTACACCGACACCGTTTTTGATGACAGCTTTGCAAGCGTCACCGGATTATTGGTTGCCAGTGACAGTGATGGCAATACCTTAACTTATGGCATTACAGGCGGCATCAATAATGGTAATGGCATCATCAGTAAAAACAGCCTTTACGGCGTTTTGACAGTGTCCAAGCTAACTGGCGCATACACCTTTGTGGCTAACGACGCCGCTATTGAAGCGTTGAAAATAAGTGCAAGCACCCGCTTTATACTCACAACATCGGATAGATTGCTGGGTGGCAGCGCAATATTGACCATTGATATTGCCCAAAATGGCATGACAGAATCCAACGTCAACAATGTATTGACCGGTACAGAAGGTAATGACAAATTTGATGGTTTGGCGGGTAATGACACCATTAATGGTTTGGCAGGGGCTGACACCATGCAAGGCGGTTTAGGTAATGATAGTTATGTTGTTGATAATGCCGGCGATATTGTGATTGAAAACTTGGCGGCTGGAATTGATACCGTTAATAGCCCGATCAGTTACACATTAAAGGCTAATGTAGAAAATATTACCTTAACCGGAACAGCCGCGATTAACGGCATGGGTAACACACTAAACAATAGGTTAATGGGCAATTCTGCAGCAAACCTCTTAAATGGTGGCGCTGGCGATGACACGTTATGGGGTGGAATGGGCAAAGATACGCTCGTCGGTGGAACGGGTAGGGATATATTCAAGTTTAATACTGTTACCGAATCGGCAGGCACAACCCGCGATACGATTAACGCGTTCACAACCAGCCAGGATGACAAAATAGACCTATCGGCTATTGATGCGGACACCAAGATTACAGGCAACAATGTGTTTTCAGCGCCCACAACAGGCAGTCATTTTTCGGGTGTGTTTGCCCATCCGGGCGGACTCTATTTTGATCAAACCACCCACATCCTTTATGGCAATAACGATGCAGGCCGTACTGCCGATTTCTCCATTTTGGTATTAGGCGCAACCACACTTAGTGCAACGGATTTTGTGCTGTAACGTTGTTGCATTGTTCCCACGTTTCGGTATCGCGCCCATCGTAATACACAATTTTTATTTAAAATAATTGGCATTTTAATAATAAACCACGCGGACACTGTTGGGTTATGCGGAAAGGGTGTACCCGCACACCCTCGGGGTATCCAAGGCGTTGCCACCCTTCCCATCAATACAGCAAATTGATTTTAGAATATTTTATCTAGTCAATGCGTGACGCCTAAATAGGTTAAGCCGTTAAACCCACAAAAGATAAGCTGCTGAATAGAATATTACATATATATATTGTTTAAGTTTATTTTGCTTGTTACTATTTTTTGTCATCCCACTTACCGGCATTTTATGATGAACATTAATCAGCTTATCCGTTGCCTGCCCGTTGATCCCGTCAATTTAAGCCTAAAAGGCAAATGCCTTTCGGTTATTGCCTGCGCGATTGCCATTTTAAGCGTCGCGTTGGCAACCCAGGCATTACGCCTGGATAGTGCTTATCCGATGATTGTTGCGTCTATGGGCGCTTCTGCGGTGATTTTATTCATCATCCCGACCAGCCCGCTTGCACAGCCGTGGCCGCTGGTGGGTGGACATATCGTTTCGGCAGTTATCGGTGTGTTTTGCGCTACGGGCTTCGCCGATACGGCGCTTGCCTCTGTCTTAGCCGTTGGGGGCAGTGTGCTGGCGATGCTGTTACTGCGTTGTTTGCATCCGCCTGGCGCCGCGACAGCGCTTGCGCCATTGCTTGCAGGTGATACGGTCGCTTCGTTAGGTTATGGCTTTGTGCTGATGCCGGTTGGATTGAATGTCGCGGTCATGCTGATAATGGCGTTTGCGATTAATCGCCGGGTGTTAGGCCATCAATATCCCGTGGCCCAGCCGTCAGCAAGTGCCAAGAATATTGAGCGCAACGCGGTGGTTGAATCCCGGCTCAGCGGCATTTCGGAGCAAGACTTGGGGCAAGCGCTGGAAAATCTGGGTGTTTTCATCGATATTACACCTGGGGATTTAAGCCTTTTGCTTAACAGTGCGCAACGCAACAGCTTTAAACGCTACCGTGGGCATATCACTTGCGCCGACATTATGGACACCGATGTGCATGCCGTTGAATTTGGCACTGAAGTTGAAGATGCCTGGCAAATCATGTGCAGGGAAAAACGCAAGGCCCTGCCGGTCATCGATAAGTCGAGGCGGGTCATCGGCATTGTGACCTGGAGCGATTTTTTCAAATTTATTAACCTGAGTGCGTATGAAAATTTTCAGGAAAAGTTCCGGGCGTTCATCCGCCGTACCCATGACATTTGCGCGGACAAGCCGGAAGCCGTTGGGCAAATAATGACGGCGCCGGTTACGGTGTTGCCTGAAGACACGCATATCGTCGACCTTATCCCGTTGATGTCGAACCAGGGGTACAGGCAAATTCCGATTGTCAATCATGAAAACCGATTGGTGGGCATGGTGTACCAGGCGCATTTAATTGCCGCGCTATATAACAATGCGCTGTCCGAACTCAGCGGCGACACACGATAGCGCTGCCCAAGGCAAAGCCTTATGGATGCCACTTGTTTTGCGCAAATGGTTTAATGGGGAGGGTCATGATAAAATGCACACCTTTTCGTGGCAGATGCTTTCAACACTGCCGGTTATCCACAATCCAATTCCCTCACCTGCTCCTGAGAAAATCTTAATGAAAATCCGCACATTCCTTGCCTATCCGCTGTTATTGGCGGTTGGTGCAAGCAACGCTTATGCAACGACTTATACCTTGCCGCCGACCAAAGGCGACACGGTTATCACGCAATTCCATGATGATGTGCCGTTGACACGGGCAGAACAGGATCAAACTTTACTTGATGTCGCTAGACAGTTTCTGTTAGGGCAAACTGAAATCGTCCGGTTAAATGCAGACATGGACCGCTGGCATATTAAAAAAGGCGAGATTGTCCGTTTATCCAACAAACGTATTTTGCCGGATACGCCACATGACGGTATTACGCTGAACATTTCCGAATATCGCATGTATTATTATCCTGCCAACCCATCGGGTACGGTCATGTCATTTGCACACGGCATAGGTCGGCAAGACTGGAAAACGCCGCTGGGCAAAACCAGTGTGGCACGAAAAGTTAAAGATCCCGCCTGGCATCCACCGGAATCAATCCGGCGTGAGCATGCTGCGAATGGCGATCCCTTGCCAGAGATTGTACCGCCCGGCCCACATAACCCATTGGGTGCTTATGCGCTGCATCTGAACCTTCCTGGGGAGTACCGCATACACGGTACCGACATCGACAAGATTTACGGGATAGGTATGCAGATTACGCATGGTTGTGTGCGCATGTACCCGGAAGATATTGAGCAGCTTTACCAATCGGTTTCTATAGGGACGCCGGTTTATATTGTCAAGCAACCCATTAAAGTAGGTTGGCTGGATAATGTGTTGTACATCGAGGCGCACCCCGATCTGGAAGGCGAAGAAATGACCCGGGACGAGCGTTATGCGGTGGCGTTGAGGCTCATTCAAAAAGCCAACAATAATGAATTGCCGGAATTTGACCAAACCTTGTTGAATGAAGCGCTTAAAAAACTCGATGGCGATCCTGTTGCCATTTATGAACGGTTACCACCGATTAATGAAGTTTCTGATGCCGTGCCGGAAACAGCCGCCGCACCTGTACCCGTGAAACCCATTCCCGTTAAGCAAGCGCTGGTCAAACAGGCGAAATTAGCACCCTCTAAAAAACTGGCGCCGGTCAAGCAGGCCAAAACAAAACCAGCAGCAGGCAAGCCAATACTTGCAAGACAAGCAAAAACCAAGTCACCTGCCAAAAACGTACCCGCCAAACAGGTAAAAACCAAACCATCGCCTGCACCCATTAAACAGGCGCAAAACAAACATCAGGGTTCATCTGGCGGCTATTACCGTGGTGATTGATAGCCTGTCATTTTTTGTATGTGCCGCAAATACGCAAGCGTAGAGACGTTGCAATGCAGCGTCTGCACAATCCAAGGCGGCATCATCTATGACCAACAATTTTTCGGCCGTCATTTTTGATATGGATGGCTTGGTGCTGGATACCGAAAGCACTTATTGTCCGGCATGGCAACAAGCGGCGGCAACCATGGGGCAGAATTTGCCTGATGCGTTTTGTTTGTCGCTGTCCGGCCTACATCAACGGGATGTGGAGCAAAAACTGTTAGCGGCCTGCGGCGCTGATTTTAACCTTCAAGACTTCCATCATACCGCCGGCCTATTTTGGCGTGATCATGTCAACACCCATGGCATAACAATCAAGCCTGGATTTACACCCTTGCTGGACAACATTGTCCAACAACAGCTTCCCTTTTGCCTGGCAACCAACAGCCGTGCCGCCAATGCCTTTGAATGTCTTGAGCTGGCGGGTTTAAGCGGTGTGTTTGCAACGGTGATTACGCGTGATGATGTTGAATGCGGCAAGCCGGCGCCGGATATTTTTTTAGCGGCGGCTGATGCCTTGCAAGTTGATATCCGCCATTGCCTTGTGCTTGAAGATTCTTATACCGGTATTGTCGCGGCAACAACGGCTGGGGCGTTTTCAGTTTATGTGCCGTCCGTAACGCCTGCAGATCCAGCGGCTATTGCGCTATGCGGCATGATGGCGGCTGATTTGCGGCAAATACTGGATATTATCCGTCTGGCGTGAGCCCTGCTGTGCGCCTTAGTTCCCCCCTCGCCGGAACGATCAGGTATAATTCCGCCACTTTTTTGCACTTACCGCATTTTCATTCTTTCTTGTACAGACGTTGCATTGCAACGTCTCTACGCTTGCCAAATTAAACATGAAAAATTAACTTGATGGATCAACACACCAAAGTCTCAGTAGTTGCACCCGCCAGGTTGCACATGGGTTTTTTTGATTTAAGCGGATCATTAGGCCGCCATTTCGGAAGCATCGGTATTGCCCTGAATGAAATCAGTACACGCTTATTGGTGACCCGTGCCGACTCATACCACATTACTGGCCCTTCGCCGCAACGGGCAAAACGGTGTCTTACCCAGTTATGCCACGCCTTAAACGTATCAGATAAGCTGGACATTATTATTGAAGCCGCTATTCCCGAGCATGTGGGTTTGGGTTCCGGCACACAAATGTCACTGGCAATGGGTTCTGCGCTTAATGCGATCTACGGCTTGGGATTAACCGTGCGTGATATTGCTGCAGTCACCGAGCGCGGATTACGCTCCGGTATAGGCATCGGTATTTTTGAACAGGGCGGTCTGGTGGTCGATGGCGGACGCGGCGAAAAAACCATTACACCACCCGTGCTTGTACACCTGGACATCCCGGATGACTGGCGCTTTATTCTGGTTTTTGATCAACGTGGACAGGGCTTGCACGGTTTGCAGGAAATACAGGCGTTTAGCCAATTACCGCCTTTCCCGCAACAGGAAGCGGCGCGTTTATGCCATTTGCTGCTGATGCAGGGGTTGCCAGCCGTCGCCGAGCATGATCTGGTCAGATTCGGCGATGTGATCACCCAACTGCAACGTTCTGTGGGCGAGCATTTTGCGCCTGCACAGGGTGGTGTTTTTACCAGCCCACAAGTGGCTGCTGCAATGCAGTGGCTGGGCGGGCAAGGTGCAGCGGCCATCGGGCAAACCTCATGGGGGCCTACCGGTTTTTGCGCGGTCGAAGGCGTGGATAAAGCCGAGACACTCGTGCTTGACCTACAGCAATATCTTGTAAAGCAAAACCTGGCACATGTTGACAAATTGAGTTTTTTCGTCGCCAGTGCCAGAAATAACGGAGGCTATGTCCATATTCATGGGTAGGGACGTTGCATTGCAACCCCCCTTACGCGAAACATGACTTTTACCCACGAGAATAAATCAATGAGCGGATTTGACCCATCAACTTCACCCAAAACCGGCATGGCTGGCTTAACAGAAAACTGGCGCAGTGATTTACAGTCAGGGTTTTTGGTTTTTCTGATTGCCTTGCCGTTGTGTCTGGGGATCTCGGTGGCTT
Organism: Methylovulum sp.; assembly: GCA_030689765.1. Taxonomy (GTDB): domain Bacteria; phylum Pseudomonadota; class Gammaproteobacteria; order Methylococcales; family Methylomonadaceae; genus Methylovulum. The sequence continues at coordinate 6,060 of JAUYEP010000081.1, read as the reverse complement.
CTGGTTTTCCACCGTCGGCAGGCATTATCACGGCTATTATTGGTGGCATTTTTGTTTCGCGGATTAGCGGTTCCCATCTGACCATCAACGGCCCAGCGGCTGGTTTGATTGTCGTGGTGTTGGCTGCGGTGCAGGCGTTGGGCGAAGGTGATGCGTTGGCGGGTTATCGTTACACCTTGGCGGCGATTGTCGTTGCCAGTATGTTACAGATGGTGATGGGGATTTTTAAGCTGGGGCGGTTGGGCGCCTTTTTCCCCGCTTCCGTCGTACATGGCATGTTGGCGGCGATTGGGTTGATTATTATCGCCACACAAACCCACGTCATGCTCGGCGTGACACCAAACCCCGGCAGTCTGTTTTCAATGATCGCACAGATTCCGCATAGCCTGCTCAACATGAATACCCAAACCGTCCTGATCAGTTTTTTAGGATTGGAAATTCTGATGGTTTGGCCGTTAATCAATACCAAAATTCCAGCGCCGGTTATTGTCGTGCTGGTAGGGATGCTGTTTGCCTGGCATTTTGGTTTCAATGAAAAATCAGTTACCGGCGGGGCAAACTACCTGGTGGCGATTCCCGATGATTTTTTGTCGGGCTTTGCTTTTCCAGATTTTTCCAAAATAACGACGCTAGCTTTTTGGGAAGCGGTGCTCAGTATCAGTCTGGTAGGCAGTCTTGAAAGTTTATTGAGCGCGGCAGCGGTTGATAAGCTAGACCCTTACAAACGCACTTCCGATCTTGACCGTGATTTAACGGCAATCGGGTTGGGAAATTTGATCTGTGGCTTAATTGGCGGCCTGCCCATGATTGCTGAAATTGTCCGTAGTTCAGCAAATATCGGTCATGGCGCAAAGACGGCCTGGGCCAATTGTTTCCATGGTTTGCTGTTATTGCTGTTTGCCGTCTTGTTTCCAAGGCTTATCCAGGCAATTCCGTTGGCATCATTGGCGGCCTTGCTGGTTTATACCGGCTATAGGTTAGCCTCGCCCAAAGCCTTTGCCAGGGTAAAGCATATCGGCACAGAACAGTTATTGATGTTTTTGGTCACCATTATCGGGGTGTTGGCGATAGATTTATTGGCAGGTGTTGCGCTGGGTATTGTTGTCAAACTGGCCATTAATTTGCTGCGTGGTGTTTGGCCGCGCAACTTGTTTAAAATCCATTTTACTATCGAGCGGCAAGCTAACGGCACGCTGGTTGTCAAGCTCTTGGGCTCTGCACTTTTTTCAAACTTCCTGCCATTAAAACAAGCACTTGCAACGCTTGAAAAAGGTAAGACAATTATTTTTGATTTCACTGAAGGTTATCTGATTGATCATACCGTCATGGAGTTTATCCATGACTTTAGGCTAAATTATGAAGCACAGGGCGGCCAATGCCAGAAAATAGGGCAAGCGTTGGAAACATTTTCAGACCATGCGCTCGCTGCGCGGTTAATGACGGCAGATGATAGGACTTGATTGCAGAAGGTTTTACCGTACCCGTGTTACTGTGTAGGGGCGAATTTAAACCAGCAATCCCCCAAATAACTGCTAAAGTTCAACACCAACATCTCATCATCGACTTAATATAACTGGGAGGGTTACCATGAAAATACAGGCTTACTGGCTGCTATTATCAACGCTGTTTTGTCTACCCGCTTCGGCGGCCGACATGGATCGGGCTACCGTACAAAAACGTCTAGCCACTGCTGACAAAATGCACCCCGCCGACTTACGCCGCAAGGATCTGACCGGGTTGGACTTATCCGGCCTGGATTTTAAAAATGCCGATTTATGGGGTTCGGATTTGCGCCGCGCCAACCTGAGCAACAGTGATTTATCAGGTCTGAACCTGGATTTGACCGTCATGTCAAAAATCAACCTGTCTGGCGCCAATCTTTCCAATACCAGTATTTTCGGGGTACATCTGGGTGGTGCTGATTTAAGCAACGCCAACCTGACCGGCAGTCGGTTTATTGCCAATCTAGACCGCTCCAATCTTAGCCATGCGAACCTGACTGATGCCAATTGGGGGGTTGATATGCAGAATCAGCCCATGGGGCTGATGCGGGTCAGCCTGAACAATGTCAATTTATCCGATGCCAATCTGACCAACGCCAATCTTAATCGCGCCTTGCTACGACATGCCAATCTGTCCGGTGCCATCCTGAAAAACACCGTGCTGTTTGGCGTTGATCTTGCCGGTGCAGATTTATCGGGGGCCGATTTATCGGGTGCGGATTTATCCGGCAGCATACTGGAAGACACTAATTTTGCAGGCGCTGATTTGGCGGGCACAGTGTTCTCAGGCATTAAGGATAAAGCCCTGCTAAAAGGTTTTAACACCAGCAAACATGTTGGATCGGCTGTATTTAAAGAGGAATAGCTCACCAGAATAGCCTGTTCTGGCAAGGGCTTGATGCTGACTTTTTTATAAACGACACACTGCCACAGGTGACGAATAATGCGTAAAATAATGATCAATCAGGCCGCAGAAAGCCCCCCACCTTCCGAATCTCTAAGTTTTTTGAATTTGGAATCTCTTGCACAAGTCGAGTTTACCTCGGAGCACCAAAAACACCCAATTCAGTCAACCTTGTTGCTGACGGATGAGTTAGAAGCCGGATGGCAAGCTGCATGCACTGGAGAGCAAACGATCCGTATTGTTTTTGACCAACCCCAGACTATCCAGCATATCTTTCTTACCTTCGATGAACAGCAGCAATCACGTACACAGGAATTTGCCCTGTTTTGGTTAATGGATAAAGAATACGCTTACCGGGAGATTTTACGCCAGCAATTTAATTTCAGCCCCCCGGACACTACACTTGAAATCGAGCATTATGAGGTCAGGCTCAATCAATTGAAGGTTCTGGAATTAAGAATAATTCCTGATATCAGTAAAGGTGAAGCTTACGCCACACTTAAGCAATTGCGTCTTGCATAAATACCCCGCACAAAATCACCTTACCCGCTTACTTGCCTTACCTATGCAGAAAGTAAACTTATGTTGTAATTCAATTAGATGAAGTATAAATAGGGCAGGATGACAGGGTAATCAAACATAGTTTTTCCTTATTTCAAACCAAGTTGGCGTTTAATGGCTGCTTCAAGACCTTTGCCCAATTCGACTGTACCGTACATCGGCAAGGTGCTTTTTGCCGTTCAGGAACACTTTCAAATGGGAGCCTTTGCCTTTATGCCCTGCGGGTATAACGCCAACCCGGCAACGCTTTGTGCCCAAGTTATAAAGCATCCAGTCAATTTTCCAGGTTCAATTCGTGATGTCACCCGCGCTATGCAGCCATGCGACGGGATGCCGTTTTCCAGGGCGATCCATTTGCGCAACCAAACCTGCTTTCCTTTACCAAAGGTTCCTATCGCTTCCCAACCTTCTGCGCCGCTAATGGCTGCACAAATTGTCAAAATGATAATGCCGATCAGATGATGCCTCTTATGCTGGTCTATACGCGGGTCTTCCAACGATGCAAAAGCTTCCTGTAAACTTAATGCCAGCTGCTTATCCCCAAAAAGCTTAGTGTCCCATTTCTATGCCAATTTATAGGCGCTTGCCCTGGTGGAAAACCCCACAATTCGCTCCAATTTGATTAATTATTGTTGCAACAGAGTTAATAGGCTATCCAAATATACCTGACCATTACATTAATTTAACTCGGGCAAATTTTCTTTTTCCCACTTGATAAATATGTTCCGCACCCACCGCTATTTCAAGCTTTGCATCCGAAACCTTTTCCCCATCAATCTTTACAGCGCCTTGATTTATCATGCGGATAGCTTCGGAAGTGCTGGCGGTTAAGCCCGCGTCTTTTAGTATGTTTGCGATACCATAGCGGTCACCCGCAATTTTTAATTCCAACTCTTCCATTTCATCAGGCATCGCGCCGCGTTGAAACCTGGCTTCAAAATTTTCCAGCGCTTTGACAGCAGCACCTGCATCATGAAATCTTTCTATAATTTCCTGAGCCAGTTTTACTTTATAATTCCGGGGGTTTTCCCCATGCCCGCAGTTTTTCGCCCATTGATTAATCTCGGCCATAGGCCGGAAACTCAATAATTCAAAATAACGCCACATCAATTCGTCCGATATGGACATTATTTTGCCAAACATATCATCTGCACCATCCGCAATACCGATGTAATTATTTAGCGACTTGGACATTTTTTGTACGCCATCCAGCCCTTCAAGAATGGGCATGGTTATGACAACCTGGGGTTTTTGTCCAAAAACTTCCTGCAACTGCCGCCCTACCAGTAAATTAAATTTCTGGTCAGTGCCGCCCAACTCAACATCTGACTTCATCGCCACCGAATCGTACCCTTGTATTAATGGATATAAAAACTCATGGATAGCAATCGGCTGCCCGCTTTTAAAGCGCTTGCTAAAATCATCACGCTCAAGCATTCTTGCCACGGTATGTTTTGCTGCCAACTGGATTAAATCCGCCGGCGACATGGCGTTCAACCATGTCGAATTAAACATCACCTGCGTTTTATCAGGATCGAGTATTTTGAAAATTTGCTGCTGATAAGTTTGTGCGTTAGCCAATACATCTTCTCTTGATAACGGCTTACGCGTAACATTTTTACCTGTTGGATCACCGATCATCCCAGTGAAATCACCGATGAGAAATAACACTTCATGCCCAAAATCCTGAAACTGTTTTAATTTATTGATTAATACCGTATGCCCCAAATGCAGGTCAGGCGCCGTCGGATCAAAGCCCGCCTTGACCCTTAAAGGCCGCTTTTCCGCCAGTTTTTTAATTAAGTCCTGTTCCACCAAAACTTCATCAGCTCCCCTTAGAAGCTGCGCCAATTCATCCTGTTGCAAAATCTTTCCCCAAAAATGGTATGTTTATATTAATGATCCCATTATAGAATTATTAAACAGATGCCTAGAATAAAATTTTGCCCGTCTTTTGTTGGCAGCGAATTCACATCATCAATAAACATCCCATAAAAGATTAGCAGCCCCCCAATCGCCTATTCCCAACCCATGCAGCAACAACTTATTGACCTTGAAAAAACCTTCAGCACTTCGATCCTGACCAGGGTTAATGATACCGTCCTTGAACATCAACGCATCGAATTATGGATAAAACGGGATGATTTATTGCATCCCGTCATTTCCGGGAATAAATGGCGCAAACTCAAGTATATCCTGGATCATGCCTTGTCCCTAGGAAGCGATACCCTCATCAGCATGGGTGGGGTGTATTCCAATCATCTCCATGCGCTTGCTTATATCGGCAAAGCATTAGGCTTGCAAACGATAGGCTTTATCCGGGGCGAGCCTCCTGAAACACTAACGCCGACTTTGCAGGATATGCAAAACTGGGGAATGAAGCTCAAATTTGTCCCGCGTTCCAATTACAGGCAGCTCAGACACTATCAAGGCTGGCAAGACCTGCCCGGCATCAAGCCTTTGCAATACTGGATAACGGAAGGCGGTGCCCAGCCCTTGGCGCTGGCAGGTATCGCAGATTTGGTCAACGAAATAGCCATCCCCTACGATAGCCTCTGCGTTCCCTGTGGTACAGGAACAACATTAGCTGGTATGATTAAAGCCGCTCCAGCACAGGTGTCCATTATCGGTTTTGCAGCCTTAAAAAATGCCGGTTTCCTAACGGCAGATGTTGAAAATTTGCTGGTTCAACCGCACGGCAACTGGCGGCTCAACCTTGATTATCACTTCGGCGGTTTTGCTAAAACCAATGCCGGACTTATCGCCTTTATTAACGGTTTTGAAGCAAAACACGGCATCCCCCTTGAACCTGTCTATACTGGAAAAATGCTGTACGCACTCTACGATTTAATCGCGAAACACCATTTCAAAACCGGCATGAAAATTATTGCCGTACACACCGGTGGTTTGCAGGGAAACCGGGGATATAGCTGATGGAACGGCAGTTACAGCGGTTTCATATCAGGTTGATTACAGCAACAACGGTAGATCTGTAGGCCGGAATAAGCCTGTTTGAGCGCAAGCGAAAACTGGCGTTTCCGGCGCAATGGGGGGCACAAGCGCCGGAAACGACCGTCCTTCGCTACGCTTTGG
>JAUYEP010000287.1 GCA_030689765.1 Methylovulum sp. | reverse complement strand
CATAATTATTGCCAATAGTGCATAAGCTGAAAAAGGTCATACGAAATGGGACGATACACTCAAAATAAAGCCAAAAGGGCTGGGCGGTATAATCCGGCTAAAGATAAGGGCGCTGACGGCATCCACATTGTTGTTGTGATTATCCTGATGCTACTTTCTGGCGCCGGTGGTTTTTTTGCAAGACAACTGATAGATAATCTCAAGGACGTGGTAAATCCAGAAATAAGGGCGTTGGCGGTTCCTTTGGCCACCAAAAACACGGATGCCGTTAAAACGTCGCCAGTATCTGACGGGACAGAAACTACCGATGATGCTTTTGAAGTGCAACAAGTGCCTGGAGAGCAAATTATCTTGCCTGAACTTGACAGCAGCGATACACCAATGAGGGAAGCCATCATACAAATCGCACCGGAACTTGCGCCTTGGCTAAACACCGGGCAACTAATAAGAACTTACCTGACCCTTGCCAACGACTTCTCGCAAGGCTTGAGGATTAACAAACACATGCGTTTTCTCAACCAGGGGGCGCCCTTTGCAGCCGATCAGAATGAAACCGGACTGGTGATTGCCGCTAGGAGCTATCAGCGTTATGACAAACTGGCACAAGCAATAGATACTGTTGATGTACCGGCAATATTGGCTGTCTATAAAAAATTTCGACCCCTGTTCGAACAGGTTTTTAGCGAATTTGGTTATCCGTCAGAATATAGCCTGGAAGATATTTTTACCAAAGCGGCTGCAGAGATTTTAGCCGCGCCGGTGATTGACGGGCCGGTTGCATTGGCTAAAACGTCCTCACACTATAAGTTTGCCGACCCGCAGCTTGAAGCGCTCAATCCAGTACACAAGCAAATAATACGCATGGGAGCCAAAAATACCCGTATCATCCAAAATAAAGTACGGCTTTTGGATGAAGAAATAGCTGGTTTAAAGGATTAATAATTAATATAAATCAATTTGTTAGCGTTGTGTTATTTATTTTGTAATGTACAGGGCCACTGATTTAAATTACAATTGCATGACATTGGGGTGTTAGCTCAGTTGGTAGAGCAGTGGACTCTTAATCCATAGGTCGCGGGTTCGAACCCCTCACACCCCACCAATAAGTTCAATAGGTTAGGTAATGCTGGGAGTTTGGTAAAAATATTTGTGATATGCCGGTGATATGCTGAAAACTAAATTGCCGGTATTGCCTAACCTGTACCCCCCCACAAACACGTCATTCTGGCGCGTCACACCTTCAACTTACCTTTAGATTATTTCATTCCGCCGTGTGCATTGGTATCGGCAACGGAATACCAGACCTTGTCCACGAACTGATTTTCTTCATGCGTAAAAACCCAGCACCATAGTCTTCTGCTTTATCTGGATTCCTAATGGCTTCACTCTGAGCATTAAGGGTTTAACAGCATCAGCCGGTAACCTCATACCAAACATCTCACCGAACAGGCGATCACCATTCTTCGCGATATCCATCTTGCGATAAACGGTGTTACATTTTGTGATCAGTAAATTCCGATGCACATCGCCGCCCGACTGGTACTCAAGAGCCAGAAGTGACCATCATTCCCTGTTCCAGTCCTCTTTTTTAACACGGTTACAAAGCCCACCGTACAGTAACGCCCTTAAATCAGGTGTATTTGGGGCGCTTAGAAAACACGATTCTAGTTCACATACTTGGTGGTATGGGCATATATTAGCCCGCATTAATTTTTAATCACGCCATCGGGAAAGGTTAATGGAGCAATTGACAGATTTAAAAGCTATATTGCACTCTAAACGAGCCAATATTTTTTATTTGGAAAAATGCAGGGTAATGCAAAAGGATGGACGCGTACTCTACTTGACAGAAGCCAAAGACCAGAATTACTACTGGAATATCCCCATTGCCAACACCACTGTCATCTTGTTGGGTACCGGCACATCCATTACCCAAGCCGCCATGCGCATGCTGGCAAGTGCCGGAGTATTAGTTGGTTTTTGTGGCGGCGGAGGTTCGCCGCTGTTTTCAGGCAGTGAAATTGAATGGCTAACCCCACAAAGCGAATATCGCCCAACCGAATATGTGCAAGCGTGGTTAAAATTTTGGTTTGATGAAAGCAAACGGCTTACCGTAGCAAAAGCGTTTCAAGATGCCCGTATAAGCTACCTAAAACACATTTGGGAAAAAGACCGCGATTTAATAGGCGAAAACTTTTTTATCGACGATAGCTTAATCAGCAGTGCATTGAACGGCTATACCGAGCAAATTCAAACCGCCCAAAAAGTCGGCGACCTGTTACAGCGCGAAGCCCTGCTTACCAAACAACTCTACCATTACGCCGCCAAAACCACCAAACTTGACAATTTTGTCCGCGAACGCGAAGCCACCGACCTCGCCAACGGCTTTTTAAACCACGGCAACTACCTGGCCTACGGACTCGCCGCCACCACGCTCTGGGTGCTGGGCATACCGCACGGCTTTGCCGTCATGCACGGCAAAACACGGCGTGGCGCGTTAGTGTTTGATGTCGCCGACCTCATCAAAGATGCCATCGTTTTGCCTTGGGCGTTTGTCTGCGCTAAAGAAAA
>JAUYEP010000279.1 GCA_030689765.1 Methylovulum sp. | reverse complement strand
CTTTGAAAAAAAGGAAGCCTCTGTCCCCCCCTTTGAAAAAGGGGGGCTAGGGGGGATTTCACCCGTTGCCCGCGATACCGCCTATATTGACCTCGGCTACGAAAAACGTACCGATGCACAAATAGACAATTTCGGCATTACGCCAGCCTACCGCAGTTTTGCCAAAAACCTGTATCTTGAGCGCGACAACCGACCGGCGGCATTACGCGACATCATGGATTTTCCTGCCGATGTCACAGAAGCTGTAACGTGTGCGGATTTTAACCGTATTCTGGGCAAGCAAAATCTGCGTGGCAACATCAACTATCTGATTCGTGGCTTAAACGTCACCAAAACATCCGATGCAGCCTACCGGATTAACTTGACTAACAACACATCCGCCCAGCGTTTGGAACAATTAACTGAACATTTTAAAAACCGTTTCCCGACGGCTAATAGCATTACCGTAACAGACAATGCCGTTGTTTTAACGATTGCAGATACCAACGACCTACTGGTCAATTATTTAAACACTATACACACTGCCCGCGAACCGATTGCATTAAGTGACGTGCAACCTGCACACGAAATCACGCAAACACTGGCCTCCGGCGCCATGAGCCACGGCGCATTAGTGGCAGAAGCGCACGAATCGGTTGCATTGGGCACCAATATCGTCGGCGCACTCAGCAATTCCGGCGAAGGCGGCGAGCATTCCAGCCGTTTCAATACCTTGCGCTCTTGTAAAATAAAACAGTTTGCTTCTGGACGCTTCGGTGTTTGGGCAGGCTATCTGGCTGACCCGACCATCAAAGAAATTGAAATCAAAATCGCCCAAGGCGCAAAACCTGGCGAAGGCGGACAATTGCCCGCAGCCAAAGTATCGGTGGAAATCGCCTCGTTGCGCGGCGGTACGCCCAAAGTCGAATTGGTCAGCCCACCGCCACATCATGACACCTACTCTATCGAGGATTTAGGCCAGCTGATCCATGACGCCAAAGCCGCACGCGTTAAAGTCGGTGTCAAGCTGGTGTCATCGGAAGGCATCGGCACGATTGCGGTCGGTGTTGCCAAAGCCGGCGCAGATGTCATCAATGTCGCCGGCAACACCGGCGGTACCGGCGCGGCTGCCGTCACCAGCCTGAAAAACAGCGGGCGCTCGCCGGAAATCGGCATCGCTGAAGTCCATCAGGCACTGGCCGTCAACGGTTTGCGCGACAAGGTGATCCTGCGTTGCAGTGGTGCGCACCAAAGCGGCATGGACGTCGTCAAATCCGCGATACTGGGCGCAGATTCCTTTGAATTCGGCACGACGGCATTAATGATGCTGCGTTGCGTCATGGCAAAAAACTGCAATATCAAATGCCCGGCGGGACTGACCACCGCGCATGAAGAATTTAAAGGCGATGCCCGTGTGTTCGCCCAATATTTCATGAACCTGGCACACGAAGTCAGGGAAATACTGGCGATGCTGGGCTATAAAAGCCTTGAAGAAATACGCGGCAAAACCGACTTATTGCATTTAATCAACCACCCGACGATGGTCGGACAAATCAATTTGACCAAAATGCTGGCCCAGGTTGATGTCGTCAAAATCGCCAAGCCAATTTATCTGGAAGCCAGCTTTAATATTGACGCTGAGATCGTTAAACAGGTTAAAAGAGAGCTTATCGACGGTAACCAGCAACAACTTGTCATCGAAGGCAGCGCCTTTAAGCTGAACAACTGCAATAAAACCGTTGGCGGTCAAGCCGCTATCGATATAGAGCGGATATTGGCATACCACCTGACTGAACAGCAGGTCGCCAACTCCAAAATCATCTACACCCACCCGAATGGCCGCCGCTATCTGGCGCCAGACAGCGTAATCATCCGTACCCACGGCTCGGCAGGACAAAGTTATGCCGCCTTCCTGAATGACGGCATGCGCATGGAGCATCTTGGCACTTGTAATGACGGCGTAGGCAAGTCGGCTTGCGGCGGCGTCATCGTCGTGGAATCACCCGGCGGCGGCATCAAGACGCCTGGCAATAACGTGCTGATCGGCAACTTTGCACTGTTTGGCGCAACCGGTGGCAAAGCCTTCATCAACGGTGAAGCCGGTGACCGTTTCGCGGTTAGAAACTCCGGCGCAATGGCGGTCGTTGAAGGGGTCGGCGATTTCGCCTGTGAATATATGACCAACGGCGCGGTACTGAATATCGGCGGGTTTGGCAAAGGCTTCTGCAACGGCATGTCCGGCGGTAATGCGTACCAATATGACCCTGAAAACCGTCTGCAAAAACTGTATGACAAAACCTCCGTTGAACTGCATAGCCTGGCTGAAGAGTCTGATAGCGCCCGTGCCCATGAGCAGTTCATCTTGGCAATGCTCGAACAACATGCTGGATACGCCAACTCAAGCAAGGCCCGCAACCTGCTCAATAACTGGGACACTGAACGCAAGCACTTTTTTGTTGCCCTGCCGCTGTGGTTGTACAAAACCCAAACCGCGCATTATCTGCAACAAACGATGGACCGCAAGGAAATCATCGAAGAGTTATCGCTGGAACTGGCGCGGCTACAGATTGAACAGGTCAAACAGGCTTACCAGCATTCAGAGCCCCTGTTCGGCGGCGTCATTCCAGATTACGGTTCGACAGACAACCATTTGACTTTTAAACTCATTAACAGCTTTGCCGTGCTCGAAAAAGCCCAGCTGGTTGCCCGTGAAAGCCTTAAACACCTGCCCGAAATCTTACGCACACAACATCATATTGAACAGGCGGCGCGTAAAATCATCACCGAACGTCCGCGTAAATTGCAGGAGGCCTTGGTTAAAACGACCCGCGAAGCCTACAGCAATTACAGTGACGATCAATTGGCTAGTCTGCTTGCCGGTAAGCGTCTCAATGATTATAAAACCGCATTGATCAACCGCTCCGTGCAAAGCATTTATTCGATAGGCTCTACCGCGTGGGTTATTGAACAGGCAACAATCAATAGACAGGCCTTGGCCGGTATCCCGGCTGTCGAAGAATATCTGGCAGGGCTTGTCGGTTTGGGTATTGTCCAAAGCCTATTGGCCGAACAAGCCGCCTAACCCTGCACCTTATCCCTCTCCAACCGTACCCCCGCGTCAGCCGTGGGGATACTGACATAAAATTCGCAATCAGTGACTTAAATGAAAATACCTCAGATTCCATTAGACGCGCCTTACAGCGCAAGTCAACGCGCATGGTTAAGCGGCTTTTTTGCTGGCATGCACACCAACATGATTCATAGTTCCAGCTCCGTCAACCAGGCAGACGTCCGCATCATTAACATACTGTACGGCAGCCAAACCGGAAATAGTGAATCTGTCGCCAATGATGCCGCCGCTGCCGCAAAAGCCCACGGCTTAAAGCCCGTCGTCAAAAGCATGGATGAAATCGAAGCTGACGCGTTGGCGGCAATGGACTATTTGCTCATTATCACCAGCACTTATGGCGAAGGGGAAATGCCTGATAATGCCCAAATGTTATGGGATGCCGTTACTGCCGACTCCGCGCCTAAACTTGCCAATATGCACTATTCCGTATTGGCTTTGGGCGACACCAGCTATGATTTATTCTGCCAGGCGGGTAAAGATTGGGATAAGCGGCTCGCTGAACTGGGTGCAAAACGCATTGTTGACCGCACGGATTGCGATGTCGATTTTGAAGAACCTGCCGGAGCCTGGATTAGCGCCGTCATACCGCTTATGGCAGGCGGTGCAACGACCGCAACGGTAGTTGACACGTCTTCCACTGCCAGCGAAAAACCGCAATACACCCGCAAAAACCCCTTCCCAGCCAAACTATTAATTAACCGTATCCTCACCGGCCCGTCTTCATCGAAAGAAACCAGGCATTATGAAATCTCGATTGCAGGCTCCGGCTTAAACTACGAAGCGGGCGATGCCTTAGGTGTCTTCCCGACCAACTGCCCGGAACTGGTTGCCGACATACTCAACGCTATCGGTTGTAGCGGCGCTGAAGAAGAACCCATCAACAGCGAATTGATGCCATTTCGGGAAGCCTTACGCAGCCATTTTGAAATCAAAACGCCCAGTAAGGAATTGCTGGAAGAAATCGCCAAACGTTCCGGCGACCAAGAGCTTAACGCCATTCTTCAAGCAAGCCTGGAATCCGGTGACAAAGAACAACTGGCAAGTTATTTATGGGGACGTGATACCCTGGATTTATTATTGCAATGCCCCGTGTGTGAGTTCTCGGCGGCTGAATTCATTGCGCTATTAAAACCATTGCAGCACCGCGCCTACTCAATTTCATCCAGCAGCAAACCCAATCCCGACACGGTACATTTAACGGTGGCCAGTGTGCGTTACGAAAGCTATGGTCGCCAGCACAAAGGGGTCTGCTCAACTTTCCTGGCCGACCGGGTTGACGATGGCACTGACGTGCGCTGCTTCTTCACGCCGAATAAAGTCTTCAGAGTCCCTGAAGATGACAGTTTACCGATGATTATGGTTGGCCCTGGCACCGGTATCGCGCCATTCCGAGCATTCTTGCAAGAACGCCAATACCGCAGCGCATCCGGCAAAAACTGGCTGTTCTTCGGCGACCGAAACGCCGCCACTGATTTCATCTACCGTGAAGAACTGGAAACCCTGCAACAAAACGGCCTGCTGACCCGCCTGGATCTGGCCTTCTCCAGAGATCAGGCGGAAAAGGTTTACGTCCAGGACAAGATGCGTGAAAACGGCGCAGAACTGTTTGCCTGGCTGGAACAAGGCGGCTATTTCTTCGTCTGCGGTGATGCGTACCGGATGGCAAAGGATGTCGATAAGGCGCTGTTGGATGTCATTGCCGTACATGGCAAACGCTCAGAGCCACAAGCGGTTGACTACGTTAATCAACTGAAAAAAGATAAACGCTACGTCAGGGATGTGTATTAAATCTTGTGGTTTTGTTTTAGAAACATGCTAAGGATAATAAATGGGAATGTACCCAGCCCTCATAATTAAAGCGAATCCCCTTGCGGATTGGATGTAATGTAACTATTCAGTCCCCCTCTTTGGAAAAGAGGGGTTAGGGGAGATTTTATTAGATACGCCCCCTCGCGTTGCTCTCCCCCTCAATCCCCCTTTTTCAAAGAGGGAGGTGAATACTTACGATGTAATTTATTGAATCTTAGAGAGTTTGACTTTTTGAAATCATGCTGGACACGAAATATTATTTTTAATATCAATGTGTTACATTGAATAACGAAAATTGGATATAAATAATAACTGGGAATTATTGAAATTGAGCTTTTCAGTAACCAGTCATTCAACCATGTAATCATCGAGCCCGTGAAATGAAAATTATCCCAGAAAACCCTTTGCTTTTTAATAAATTAGAAAACGATCCAAAACTTCATGCGGTTGACTTGGACGTGTTATTAAAGGATTACGAAGACATAAGCCGTGAGTTTCACAAGCACTTTAGCGCCGGAGCAGAGTACCAACATGAAAATGCGCTATTCCACAAAATTCGTTACCTAGAGCTGTTGGGCAAAAAATGGGAGGGGCGAGTTCTCGATGTTGGCAATGATAAGCCGTTTCTCTCATTTTTTCTGCGCAAATTTAATTCAGGGACAGTGTTTGATACAATTTCCAACGAAATTCCCCAAACACCTTTTATCCTTCATGAAGTTGACATTGAAATGGAGCGTTTCCCGTTTGATGACGCTGTATTTGATCAAATTATCTTTACTGAAGTTATCGAGCATTTATGGCGGAACCCAAGCCACTGCGTCTTTGAGATCAACAGGGTAATGAAGCTTGGTGGTAGCGCTTATGTCACAACGCCAAATCCATGTGACCGGCATTCGTTAGTCTGCATTCTATGGCAAGCAAACCCGAATCAGAGATCTGGCTATTTCGCATCGCTGGAATCAGGACACCTTCATCTTTGGACTGCAGCCCACTTACGGTTGCTTTTTGAGTGCCATGGCTTTGTAACAAAGGGCCTGGTTACACAAAACCTTTATGGGCACACAAAAGAAGATGAAAATATTGAAAAATTTATCCGTGCAGTGTCAAACTATTGCGATTTAATGAACGAGACGGTTGTGTTAGTCGCGACAAAAGCAAAATCAGCTGAATCTACCGCTTTTCCTACAGAGATATATCCCGACGGTCAACCCGTACAATTTCAAGGTGCCATAACTGGTTTTGCCGAGAGTAATTTGAAACTCGTATGACGGATTCACGCGGACAATCCGCAGCGAAGCCTTTTCCTTTAAGGTAGCCGATTCACATACCCCCCCGTCCATTGCCATCCAGCATTTTATCCGACCAACCACCTCCCAATGCCTGATAAAGTTGCACCATCGCAACCAACACATCCAAACGCGCCTGTACTTGGCTGTTTTCTGCATTCAACAAGCTACGTTGGGTGTTGAGCAGGGTTTGGTAATCAATCAGGCCGGCCCGGTATTGTTCTTGGGAGAGCTGGTAAGCTTGTTTGGCTTGACTGACCGCGTCGGCGAGGGCTTGTAGGCGGTGGCTGGCATGATGGCGTACTGCGGCGGCATCTTCGGCTTCCTTGAACGCGGTCAACACGGTTTTGCGGTAGGTTTCGATCAATTCGGCATTACGCGCCTTTGCATATTCCAATCCCCCTTCCAAACTGCCGCCTTGGAATAAAGGTTGGGCCAATCCTGCGGCTAGCGATAAAGCCGTACTGGCAGGTTGGCCTGAAGACAGCGCGGCATCCAAATTCAATTGCAATTTTGGGTAAAACGCCGCCCGTGCCACGCCAATGTCAAAATGGGCGGCGACCAGTTCCATTTCCTGTTGCCGCACATCGGGCCTACGCTCCAACAGACTGGCGGGTTGTAGGGGATTAAGTTCAGGCAAGTCCACAGAAAAAAAACGCACGACGGGGAGATCCATGGTTCGGGGCGGATGCCCCAGCAATATCGCCAAGGTGTTTTCTGCTAAGGCATATTGCTGGCCCAATAAGTCCAGATTGGCACGGGCATTCGCCAATTCTGTTTTTTGTTGCACCACGTCCAACTCGGATACCGCCCCGGCACGGAAACGGGCTTCGATGATAGCCAAAACTTCCGTAACATTGTTAAAGAAATCAGTGGCAATGCGTTTACGCTCGTCCAAAGCCAGCAGATTAAAATAAGCCTGCCCGACATTCGCCATCACCACCAATTGCAAGGCATCGCGGGTAAACGCTTCAGCGGACAAACGGGCGGAACCTGCTTTGCTACGGACACGGTTGGCGCCCCATAAATCGACTTCGTAAGCGACACTAAATTGCCCCGTGCCTTGTTGGCTGTCGCGGCTATTGTGGGTATCACTGGCCTTGCCTTGCAGGGCCGCCAAAGGCCATAAACCCGCCCCGGCAATTTTCGCCTGCGCCTTGGCCTGCAACACCCGCTGCCGCGCCACTGCCAGATCGTTGTTGTACGCCAATGCCTCGGTCATCAGATGGTTTAATCCCGTGTCCCCAAAAGCTTGCCACCATTGCGGGCTGACCGCAGCGTCTGGCGTTGATGACCGGGCATAATGCCATTGGGCGGGCGTTGTAACGCTAGGCCGCTGGTATTCTGGGGCCAGATTACAAGCGGTCAATGCGGCTAGCATGGCGGTGAGCGTTAATGTTGTTTTCATTGGCTAAAATGCTGGAACGGGTTTGTTATCCGTTCCATAACGTTTGAAATATCTATGGCATGGAAAAAGCTTAGACTGGAGCCTATGCGCCTACTGTTGGTGCTAACCCCATCCCGCCCTGTTTGTGCTGAAGAGCCGTTTCTGAGCAGTTATCATTCCGCCGCCAACGCCACCACAGGGTCTAAGCCTGCGGCCTTACGTGCAGGCAAATAACCAAACAGCAAACCTGTGCCAAACGCACAGGAAAACGCCATCACGGCGGGCAATGGTGAAAATACCACCGCCATTTCAAAATAACGCAGCGCCTGGCCCGCCGCAAACCCCAACACCACGCCCATCACGCCGCCCAAAGTACAAACCACGGCGGCTTCGGTGTTGAATTGCAGCAAAATGTCACGGCGGCGTGCCCCGGTCGCCATGCGGATGCCGATTTCGCGGGTGCGTTCG
>JAUYEP010000277.1 GCA_030689765.1 Methylovulum sp. | reverse complement strand
CTTTGAAAAAGGGGGAGTGAGGGGGATTTATTTAAAAAATCTCCCCTAACCCCTCTTTTTCAAAGAGGGGGACTGAATAGTTACGCTTGATGTTGTTATAAGGGGGCTAAACGATTACTTTTATTTATTGCGAGTTGCCTTTGTTATCGTTTACTTTAATTCGCTGCCAGCATAGCAATCAGCCTAAACTGCCGATCTTCTAAATACTCACTATATTATTATCAATAACCATGAATACACCACGTCACTTCACGGACACCCATATCGCTCTTGCTCATGGCAATGGTGGCCGTCTCATGCGCGAACTCATCGACACATTATTCGCATACCATCTTGGCAATGAATTATTGGATACCCGTGCCGATGCGGTGCGTTTGCCTTTTGATAGGGGCTCAGGCGAACTTATGGTGACCACCGATGGCTTTACGGTCGAGCCTTTAGAATTCCCTGGCGGAAATATTGGCAGCCTTGCCGTGCATGGCACCGTAAACGACCTGGCAGTCTCTGGCGCTACGCCGCTTTACCTGACACTCAGCGCTTTTATTGAGGAAGGGCTAGAAATAGAATTGCTTGATCGCGTTCTGAAAAGTATGGCTCAGGCGTGTCAGGACAGTAAGGTTAAGGTCGTGGCGGGCGACACCAAGGTACTGCTTCGGGGACAGGGAGGAGGCGTCTATTTCGCTATGACCGGAGTCGGTGTGCGCCCTGCAAATGTACTGTTAGGCATTGACCAAATCCGTCCAGGCGACGCTATTTTGCTCAGCGGATCAGTAGGCGATCATGGCACCGCTGTCTTGCTCGCACGCGAACAATTTGGCTTGTCTGGTACGCTTAAATCTGACTCAGCCAGTGTTTTGCCCATTACCCAAGCACTCATCAAAATACCAGGATTGCGCTTTATGCGTGACCCTACCCGTGGCGGCATCGCAACTGTCGCGCACGAAATCGCCCATGCGGCAGGACTTGCTGTACGTTTAAATGAAACCCGCATTCCGGTGCTTGATCCAGTACGCGCGGTATGCGACATCTTAGGCTACGATCCGTTATATCTTGCTTCCGAGGGGCGCGTTGTCGCTGTTTTAGAACCGCGCAGCGCTGAACTTGCATTGGATCGGCTGCAAAGCCTGGGTTATGCCGATGCCGCGATTATTGGCACAGTCAATAGCGGCCAAGCGCGGGTAATACTGGAAACACAACTGGGGGGTGAGCGTATTTTGGAAGAGTTGGAAGACGATCCTTTGCCCCGTATCTGTTAATGCAGAAAACTGTTGGTTAGGAACGGACACGACACACTTAGGCGCGACATAATGACTGCCAGTCCTCAAAGGACTGGCAGTCATGGCATCCACCGAGGGTACAAAGCAACTTAACGACGTTGTTTTGTACCCATTCTTTAGCCATGCACTTTAAGCCTTTCACTTAAACTATTAAAAAAGCTCAATTTCTTTTGCCAAGCCTGATCGACAGGTTTCACCGGCAAAGGAAATGACACCGCCACTTTTAAGCCGCCAAATTGTGATACCCCAAGAATCAAATCGGCATTATGTATGGCGGCAATCCGCTGCACAATGGAAAGCCCAAGACCAGTGCCTTGCGCCGCTTTTGCAGTCTCAATGCAGCGATGAAAACGTTGCAGGGATTTTTCATATTGATCCGGTGCTATGCCAGGGCCTGAATCTTCAACGCAAAGCTGCAAATAGCCCTCTTTACCCTCTACGCTGATTATAATATTGCCTTTGGGCGGTGTGTATTTGATGGCGTTATCAATCAGGTTTCTGATTAAAATCGCAATCAACGGCGCATTGACGACAACGGCGGTGGGGTTCTCTTCAACAAATTCCATAAGAATACGTTTTTTATGCGCTTCAGGCTCCAGATGCGCCACAATTTGCACCACTTCACGGCCCAGATCTGTGGCTTCTTTATGTACAAATTCAGTACTCGACTCGATGCGTGAGAAGGTAAGCAACTGCTGCACCATATAAGCCATACGGTTGACGGCTTGTTCAATACGCTTGAGTGCCTGTTTACGCACACCATCATCATGGGTGCGCAACGCCACCTGCGCCTGGGTGAGCAAGCCGGCCAGCGGTGTCCTTAATTCATGCGCGGCATCAGACGTAAAGCGGCGCTCATGTTCAAAAGCCTGCTCAAGCTGGACAAAAAGGTTATTGATTTCATGCACGACCGGCACAATTTCATTGGGCAGCCTTCGGGTTGATAGCGGTTTAAGGTAACTGGCCTCACGCTTGGCCAGTGATTTTTCCAAACGGTCCAGCGGTTTTAACGAGTGTCCGACAATAATCCAGATCACTAGGCCTAAAAAAGGCAAGCCAATAAGAAACTGGGTGACTAACTGCGCTGATATTTCATCCGTCAACTCTGCCCGAATTTCCTCTTTTTGCGCCACATGGACGACATATTCACCGGTTGAATTGGCAATGCTGAAAACATGCCACAAATGACCATCAACCTTCGCTGTGCTAAAGCCATTATCCGTCGCCGAAAAAGCAAAGCGGGGCGCACTTTGTGAATGCAGTAACAAACCCTCTTTTTTCGACCAAAATTGAAAGGCAATTTTTCCTTCGTATTGATGCCTTAAAGCGTCCGCTTGTAAGAGATCATCAAAGACATACCATAACTGGGTGTCGATATTGGGGTTGTTGAAACCATGCACCGAAAACTGCGGGGGATTTTCCGAACGGAGATACAGGCCGTCCTCATCAGGCCATAGCTGAAAAGCCTTTTTTCTTTTAAATTTATGCTTGAAAGCATAAATATGTAAATTATTGTCAACTTGTTCCTGGCTCCAATAGGTTGATAGCGTACCTTCGCGCAACAGGCTTTCCACAAACGCATGCAGCACTTTTGCAGACTGTGACAGTTCTGCATCAAACAGGCTGGCGACTTCATCACGGGTTTGTTTATAACTGATATAAGCGGCGATGCCCCAAATCAACATCGACGCGGAAAGCAGGCTGACCAACAGCAATTGCCGTAGTGAATAATTCATTCTTCGTCGCTATCTATAATATAACCGACACCCCGGACGGTGCGGATCAGGCTGGTATCGAGCTTTTTGCGTAAATGATGGATATGCACTTCAACTGTATTGCTTTCAATATCAGAGTTCCATGAATAAAGGCTTTCTTCAAGCCGTGCCCTGGAAATCACGCGGCCGATATTGCCCATCAAGAAGTTGAGTATCTCAAATTCTTTTTGCGACAACTCAACCTTTTCACCATTGAAAGTCACTTGATGTGCGGCAGGGTCAAGGACTATGCCTTTATATTCAATAGTCGGCACACTCCGGCCTTCCTTTCGCCTGGATAACGCCCTCAACCGCGCGCAAACCTCGTCAAGCTCAAACGGCTTGATGACAAAATCATCTGCACCGCTATCCAAACCTAACACACGGTCAGGCAGGGTGTCTTTCGCGGTCAACACCATCACCGGCGTTTCGTCCTTACGGCTACGCAAGGCCCTTAACACAGACATGCCATCCATATCGGGCAGGTTAAGGTCCAGTACGATCAGATCAAAGCTATTGAGCTTCAAAGCCTCATCGGCGAGCCTGCCGCTGGTCAGCCAGTCCACAGCATAGCCTTCCATGGTCAGGCCAGCGACCAGGCCATCACCAAGTATTTCATCATCTTCAACAAGTAAAAGGCGCATGTTTGTATAAGTCCAAAAAATTTTATGACATCCCGCTTTATTGTACACAATGTCCATGGCCGTAGGACGGTTTCACTTCGTGCCCAGCAATTCTCATTATGACTTTTAGGCGTTCATGTTGCCCGTCATTCCGGCATGGATGCCGGAATCCAGTCACAAGGATGTGAAGCTTAAGGTTTACAGTTATGCTAAATCAAGCTCTT
>JAUYEP010000253.1 GCA_030689765.1 Methylovulum sp. | reverse complement strand
GGGCCGGTGCCTTCGTAATGGGCGCGTGGGTTATCGGGATTGGCAAATTGGTCGAGAATTTTGCCTTCACCTGCAGCTTCCATGCTTCTTGCCAAATCAATGGCGGCTTCCATGCTGCCGGCAGCGGGTGTCAGGATAATTTGTGCGCCGTAAGCCTTCATCGAGGCGCGGCGCTCTTCGCTCATGTTATCCGGCATAATCAAGGTCATTTTATAGCCTTTGATAGCCGCCGCCATGGCTAGGGCAATCCCGGTATTGCCGCTGGTCGCCTCGATTAACCGGTCGCCGGGCTTGATGTCGCCCCGTGCTTCGGCGTGTTTGATCATGCTGAGTGCCGGGCGGTCTTTGACGGAGCCTGCCGGGTTATTGCCTTCCAGCTTGAGCAGGAGGGTGTTGCGGGTGTCGCCGGGTAAACGTTGCAGTCTGACTAAAGGGGTGTTGCCGACAAAAGCTTCAATAGTGGGATAAGTGGTCATAGTGGTTGTTTCCAATGAAAAAACGATGGGCCAATTATCCCATATCCACTGGTAAGCCTTTTGGATTTTCTTCTATGCTTCAATAAGGTGCCGGGCGTGGACGTGGCACTGACGGATGCTGATTTTATGGTATTTTAAGCCAGGATGGCGGGAGAATCGGGATAATGGCTGGCCTGGGGTGATTTAACTTGGCATACCGTTTTGCAGAAATTTGACAGTCCGGGTGTTTTCAATAGAGATGGGGTTATTATCATTAACGGCATAATTTTTGTGTGGGCGCAATTCTTTGCATGCCTCTTGCTGGTCGGCTACGCAGGAGTCAAATTGACCGTTTATGGTGACGCCATAGCCGATAAAACCGGGTTGGGCGGTAACTGGATAGGCTTTTTGTTGATAGGCATCGTCACGTCCGTTCCGGAGTTAACCAGCGGAATCAGTGCTGTTACCCTGGCTGACGCGCCCAATCTTGCGGTGGGCGCTATTTTTGGCGCCTGCATTTTTAATCTGGCTCATCGTGATTCTTGATCTGTTATATCGCCGGGATTCCATTTATCATTCAGTCAGTCAGTCAGGGACACATCCTTTCCGCTGCATTCGGGATTGTAATGATTGGTTTGAACGGGTTGGGGATGAATCTGGCGCTGAACGGGAAAGTGTTGACGTTGGGTCACATCGGGATATTCAGTCCAGTCATATTAGTTGTGTATTTGATCGCCGTTTATACGGTTTTCAGTTACGAAAGCCGTCAGATCAAGTTATATACGGAAAAAGAGCCTGATGCCTATCCGGACCTTACGTTGGCTGGCGTTATCATCCGCTATCTAGCTGCTGCTTTAGTCGTTATTTTTACTGGCATTTGGTTGCCGATGGTCGCCAAACAGATTGCCCAGATCATGCACTGGAACGAAAGTTTTGTTGGCACCTTGTTGGTCGGTTTCATCACTACCGTTCCGGAAATGACCGTTGCCGTGACGGCGGTGAGGATACAGGCGCTAGATATGGCTATTGGTGGTATTTTCGGCAGCAATTTGATGAATAACGCAATTCTTGCGGTCGAAGACATTGTTTATAAACGGGGGCCGATTTTTTCGAAGATCTCGCCGGTCCATACTGTTTCGGTTGTGACGTCATTAATCATGACTGGTTTTGCCATCATTGGATTGTTTTTTCGTCCTGAGCAACGTATATTGAAAATGATCGGTTGGATCAGTTGGGCGTTGTTATTGCTTATTTTGGTCAATTCGTACTTCATGTTTATCAACGGTCAAACCATCTGATTAAAGTTATTAAGCTGGAAATGGGTTAAATCTGTAACTCCAATTGATAATGAGGAGTGCAAACCTGGGTTTGCTTCAGCACAAGCCAAGGCTTGTATTCCAACTACCACATTTACCCACTACCCTTTTTTTCTTATCCCGAACTCAGGTTATTGAAGGACAACGATGATGGACTCGGATACCCCAGATAACAAACCTCAAGATTATCTGCTGATCGTTCATGACCGGGTTCCGGGGCGGACACGCCTCAAGGTGCCCGGTTTGTATCGTAACGACCGCATGCGTGCAGACCTGGAGTCAAGATTAACCGTTCTTGATGAAATCAGGCTCGTGCAGGCCAATACCTTAACGGGTAATCTCCTGGTTGAATATGTAGCGTCCCGAAATACCCGTGAAATGCCCGCCAGTATCGCCCAATTGCTCGAAACTGAATTGGGTTGCCCCATTATTCGCCATACCGAAAGTATCGACCGTCCGCCGAAAAAAGCAATCGGGCAAAAACCTAAAAAAGCCCGGCGCAAACCTGAAGTTACCCAATACCAAGCACAGCCGTTACAGCTATGGCACACGCTGACAGGTGTTAGGGCCATCAATTTCTTACAAGGCAATGAAGAAGGCCTGGCTCAAGAGGTTGCGGCACAAAGGCTGGTTAAGTATGGGGCTAATTTGTTATCCGAGCAGGCCGGGCGCTCCGCTTTACAACTATTTTTAGGGCAATTTGTGTCCGCTCCGGTGGCGATGCTCGGCGTCTCGGCGGTGATTTCATTAGCTACCGGTGGCGCTGCCGATGCCGTCGTTATAGTCACCGTTGTGCTGGTCAATTCGGTTATTGGTTTCGTGACCGAAAAATCGGCGGAAAAAACCATTAACGCGCTGGGACATACAGCCCCCGAAACGACGATAGTGATCCGGGGTGGAAAAAAACAGCAGATTTCAATGTCGGAGGTAGCGTTGGGCGACCTGCTGGCCCTGGCGCCAGGTTCTTATATTCCTGCCGATGCCCGTTTATTGGAGAGCCATCGCTTAACGGTAGACGAATCGCCGCTAACCGGCGAGAGCCTTCCGGCCAGCAAAAACTTTGACTATCTGGGCGAAGAGGACACGGCGCTAGGCGACCGGCAAAATATGGTTTATATGGGGACGGCGGTGACCGGCGGGAATGGCCGGGCGATCGTCGTCGCCACTGGTCGGAATACCGAAATCGGCAAAATTCAGGATCTGGTGGGCGTCACTAAAACGCCAGTGACGCCGATGCAAAAGCAAATCGATGAGATGGGCTTGCAACTGGCCTTACTCAGTTCGGGTATCTGTGTGCTGGTGTTTTTTGTTGGCCTGTTGCGCGGCCGCCCGTTACCGGAAATGTTGATGTCGGCGATTTCCCTGGCGGTCGCCGCCGTTCCCGAAGGCTTGCCGACCGTGGCGACATCAACGCTTGCGCTTGGCATCAACAATATGAAGCGTCGGAAAGTGCTGGTCCGCCAGTTGCCCGCCGTTGAAAACCTGGGTTCGGTACAGGTGATATGTCTTGATAAAACCGGGACCCTGACCTTAAATCAAATGAGTGTCGTGATGTTGCAAACCTTGCAAAGCAGCATTAAAGTCAAGGAGGATGACTTTTATCAGCGCAATGTTAAAGTCGATCCCTACCAGAGCGATGAAACCTTGCGGCGCATGATGGAAGTGTTGGCGCTTTGTAATGAATCGGCGCCTACCAAAGGGGGGGACAAAGGTTTGCAAGGTTCGCCCACGGAAAACGCGCTGCTCCAGGTAGCAATTGATGCCGGTGAAGACATCCCTATTTTAAGGGAACATCGTCCTACGCTAAAAGTGGATTACCGCGCCGAAGACCACCCCTATATGGTGACTGTCCATGCCTTGGAAGACGGGCAATTTTTTACCGCCGTTAAAGGCAGCCCTTCCGAAGTTCTCGAACTTTGCCGACAAGGTAGCGTCAATGGGCATTTGGAAATATTGTCCGAAAAACAGCGCAAAGCAATTTTAACCTGGAACGAAAGGCTAGGCGCCGATGCCTTGCGTGTGCTGGGTGTGGCTTATTGCATTACCGAAGAGGTAGCGGGTTACAAACGGCAAGGGCTGGTTTGGTTGGGATTGGTCGGCATGGAAGATGTGATCCGCCCCGGTATGGAAGAACTTATTGCCCAGTTCCATGATGCCGGCATTGAAACGGTTATGATTACCGGCGACCAAAGCTCGACGGCTTTTTCTGTAGGCAAACGCTTGGGTTTGAATGGCGTCCAGGGTAAGCCGCTGGAAATTATCGATTCCGGGCATCTGGAAAAACTGGACCCTTCCGTTCTGGCGGGTTTGGTGGATAGGACGACCATTTTTTCCCGCGTGAGTCCGGCCCATAAGCTACTGATTGTGGAGGCGTTGCAGCGCAGTGGCAAGATAGTCGCGATGACCGGTGACGGCATTAACGACGGCCCTGCGCTTAAAGCCGCCAATATCGGCATCACGCTGGGTGAAAAAGGCACCGATGCCGCGCGTTCGGTAGCCGATGTCATTTTGGAAGATGACGACCTGAAAACCATGGTGACGGCAATACGCGAAGGCCGAACTATCTATGACAATATCCGTAAAAGCCTGCACTACCTGCTATCGACCAATCTCAGCGAAATCGAAGTGATGCTGTTCAGTGCCGCATTGGGTGGGATGGAAATCCTTAATCCGATGCAGTTATTGTGGATAAATTTGATAACCGATATTTTTCCAGCGCTGGCTTTGGCGCTGGATCCGCCGGAGGTTGACGTTCTCAAGCGGCCTCCGCGTGACCCGAATGCCGCCATTGTAAGCCGCAGCGATTATGCTAAATTGATTCGGGAGTCAGGCATCATAACGGCTGGAACTTTAGGCGTTTACGGTTACAGCCGTTTGCGTTACGGCCCCGGGCAAGCTGCCGGCACCAATGCGTTTATGTCGCTGGCGCTCGCGCAATTGCTCCATGCCTACCGATGCCGGTCGGAACACACTTCTATTTTTGATTCACAAAACCGTCCCCCCAATCGCTATCTCGATACCGCAACCGGCTTGTCAGCATTGCTGCAAGTGCTGGCAGTGGCCTTGCCGCCTTTGCGCAGATTGCTAAGGTTGAATCCAATAGGCGCTATCGATATGATGGCTATTGTTGCCGGAGCAGGCTTGCCGTTGCTTGCCAATGAAGCTATAAAAGGGATCAACAAAAACACCTTTAATCAGGATAATGAAAAATGATCACTGACTTTGTTTTTACCTCCCAATCCGTCACCGAAGGGCATCCCGACCGTCTTTGCGACACCATCAGCGACGCCATCGTCGACGCCTTCCTCCGGCAAGACCCCACTTCCAGGATTACCGCAGAATGTGCGCTCTCAAAGAGTGTATTATTTCTTGCAGCACGTTTTGCCAGTGAAGCTATTGTCGATGTCCCTGAAATAGCACGCTCTGCCATCAAGAGGGTGGGTTACCGGCCTAAAGATTTCAATGCCGCCGAGTGTACCGTTGTCATCAGCCAGATAGAACAATCGAAGACACCCCGGGAAATGAATTTTTCATGCGTAGAAGATGAAGAAATAGACCGGATTACCGTCTCCCATCAAACGACAGTCTTCGGTTACGCTTGCAGGCATACCCCGGAATTAATGCCGCTTCCTATCACATTGGCTAATCGGTTAGCCCGGCAATTGTCCAAAACCAGGCGACACGCCGATATCGATTACTTATCGCCGGACTGCACCACTCAGGTGGGCGTTGAATTTACCAATGATAGCCCAAGCCGGATCGACAGCATTACCTTGATTATCGGCTGCAATGATCCCGATGCGCCGCCTGCTTTCGCACAAATGGAAGAAGATCTGCTGCACCATGTCATCAATCCGGTATTTCTGGAGGCGTCCATTAAGCCGGACAATATGACCCGTATTACCATTAATCCCGACGGCCCTTTTATGCGTAGCGGGCCCTCTGCCCATTCAGGCATGACGGGGCGAAAAACCGACAGCGACACTTATGGAAGTTTTGCCAGGCATTGCGGCTCGGCCTTGAGTGGCAAGGGGCCGTCGCGTATCGACAGGGTCGGCGCTTATGCCGCCCGTTATGCCGCCAAAAACATCGTGGCGGCGGGGCTTGCGCAGCAATGCGAAGTTCAATTGAGTTACAGCATCGGTTTTCCAGGGCCAGTCAGTGTTTATTTGACGACCAAAGGTACGGGGATTATTGACGATCATGAAATTCGCAAACGCTTGCTCAGGCATTTCGATTTCCGCTTGGGATCTATTGTCAGGGACTTGGAATTGCGGGAGCTTACGCAAAAATATGACGGTGTTTTTTACCAGAAATTACCCGTTAACGGGCACTTTGGCGCTAATGGTTTGCCTTTGCCCTGGGAAAAGACCGACAAGGCCGGATTGCTTGCCGAATGAGCCGTTAATGGCTACGCAACATGTTAGGGGCGGGAATTGACATATTTGTCCAGATCAAAGGTTTTTTCATTTTCTTCTTTCAATAACCTGAAAGCATACCAAAGCAGGCTGGATGCGGCGCCCAAAACATTGCTCCGGGTCATTTGGTGGACAGCCAACCCGATTAATGCGAGGATCAATACGGAACGTCCGTCAAGCCGGCCTTGACTGAAACCCATCAGTGCCTCGTTAATATGATTAAAGCCAGTCGAGGTGAGCTTTGCTATAGGCAGATGAGGAATTGAAAACGTCTCTTCCGGTTGTTCCCCAAGGATTGTGAACAAACCGTTTGTTTGGGCGAATTCAGCAATATTCAAGAAAGGGTCATTTGTTCCGTGGCAAATCAGCAGGCTTGCCGCCGACGGGTTAAGCTGTAGCTGGGTAATGCACGGACACTCGGCAAGCAGTTCTGCAATGCGGTCAAAATAACCATAGTCGCCTCTTTTTTGCGGAATCTTCAGCCTTACCCGCCCTGGTATGTGGTGTTTAATATACGCTGAAGGCGGGTTCTGGATGCTGGTCATAAGTCATCTTGATCAGTAGGGATGTCAGCAAACTCTGCAAATTCGGCCTGTCCATTGCCTTTTTCCCGCTGTAGGTCGGCTTTAGCCTCGGCAAGAATATCTTCAAGTTCTTCACCTGCTTCGGCGATAATTTCCCGCCCCCTTTCTGCGAGCAATAATCCTGATTTAATGGCTGCGCGGGCAGTAGGGCGGATGGCTTTAACAAGTACCGGCAGCACAGGCATAACCGCTGTCGCCAAGACAGTGGCACCAATACCGATGGCAATCCCCAAAGGGGTGCCACCTTTAATAAAATCATCTATTTTAATCATATTCAACTATTTCCCGGTGTGTTTAGCGGACGGTCGAGTAAGTTATTGCCCGATAATAATTTTTTTGATCGCCATCAAGATTGCGATTAAATCTTACTATAGCCATTGTTGTCCAGAAAAGTTTTGCCTTTTAACGCGGGTCTTAGCAGATTTAAAGGGAGAGGTGTCCGGTCAAAATCAAAGAATTTGTTAATGCTGAAAAAATACTCTATAAACCAAACAAAATCCATATACAAGGCTGAAGCCACCAAAAAATGAGAAAATCCATTAAACTCAAGATTGACCATGCTCCGAACGAACTTATCATTAAAGCAAAACAGGCCGCCGAAAAGCATGGCTTGCTATTTACCGGTGATGCTAAAAAAGGCTTGATTAAGGGGTTCGGAATCGAAGCGCACTATTTGCTTCAAGAAGATATGCTGACGGTCAACATCTTGCGGAAACCGCTATTGGTTTCATGGGCGTTGGTGGAACAGAAAGTAAGGGCCTTAGTGGGCACCGGTTGATGTTAATCCCATCAACAATGTTTCTGCCCAAATCAACGGCAGTGAAACTTGCCCTACGCCCGAGAGACACTGAAAGTATTCGTGAATATACATTATCCACCACGAAGATCACGAAGGACACGAAGAAAATGATCACACGATCAATATATTAAAACTTCGTGCTCTTCGTGTCCTTCGTGGTTATCAGCTTTATATTGGATACTTTCACTGTCTCCCGATATAGGGGACACGTAGCCATAATCAGGGATTGGAAGATTCCCTGCAAAGAATATGTCCGCCATCATAATATTGTCATATATTTTTAATACCATCGTAATATTAACGGCAATGAAGTCATTGTGTTGCCGCCTTGTTTGAGGCCTTGCGTATGTGGAAAAAAATTTATTCGGCAGTATTCACCCCCCGTCTTGATGATAAGGCAATCAATGGGCGACTTGATATCATAAAGTCATCTATGCCTACGCCGGTTTTTTGGCTGTTGGGCAAGACCCAGTCGGGAAAAACCTCGATCATCAAGGCGTTGACCGGAGATAGCCGCGCCCAGATAGGTAACGGTATGCATTCCTGCACCAGGACGGCATTCATTTATGATTTTCCCGATTCAGAGGGTTGCATCATGCGCTTTCTTGATACACGGGGGCTGGGCGAAGTGGATTATGAACCGGATTGCGATATCGAAGCGTTCCGGGGGCAGGCGCATATTCTGATTGTAGTTATGAAAGCCATGGATCATTCCCAACATGCCGTGATGAAGGCAGTCCTATCGATTCATAAAGCCAAGCCCGACTGGCCGGTGATTGTTGTGCAAACGTCGCTGCATGAGGGCTATCCAGACCCCGCCTTCGAACACTTGAGCCCTTATCCGTTTGGCACTGAAGACTGGGCTGAAATAATCCCTGACAACCTGCGCCGCTCTTTACTTGAACAACGGACGCTGTTTAAGGGCATTGATGCCCAATTTGTCCCGGTCGACCTTACGCTGCCGGAAGATGGTTATGAACCGGTCAATTACGGGCTGGAGGCGTTTTGGCAGGGCCTTGAAACCGTGCTGCCGCAAGGTATTGCCCTGATGCTTCATGATATGAAGGAAATCCGCAAGGGGCTGCAGGATGTTTACAGCAATGCGGCGCATCCACATATCATCGCCTACGCAGTTATTTCAGGCGCTGCAGGTGCAGTCCCCGTCCCCTTTGTCGATATTCCTGTGGTGACGCTGGTTCAGGCCAAAATGTTCCAGACCATCGCGTCAATTTATAATTACAGGCTGGATAAAAAGAATTGGACGCAAATCAGTAGCGCACTGGGCATAACGCTACTGACCAATATCGGTCGCCGCGAATTAACCAAACTGATCCCCGTTTATGGCTTGGCGGCGTCATCTGTGCTGACGGCGGCAACAACTTATGCGTTAGGCAAAACGCTAACGGTTTACTT
Organism: Methylovulum sp.; assembly: GCA_030689765.1. Taxonomy (GTDB): domain Bacteria; phylum Pseudomonadota; class Gammaproteobacteria; order Methylococcales; family Methylomonadaceae; genus Methylovulum. The sequence continues at coordinate 10,573 of JAUYEP010000253.1, read as the reverse complement.
TCAAAATTTACGTAGCGGAAAAGAGTTGTCCAATGAACTGTTCCGAATTGTTTACACTGAACAATTTGAATTGGGCCGATCTATATTGAAGGATTACGTCAAAGAAATTCAACATAAGGCGTTGAAATGAGAATGAAAACTCGCTGGCTTTTGCATTTGGCCGTCATCATGGCCCCGTTCAGTATCCTTTTAGCCGCAGGGGCTTACTGGTTATGGCTGCAACACATGCTGATTCTATGGCTGGTCGCTTCGACAATCTTAGGTGCGTTGTGGTGGCTTATTAACCGATACTTAAATCGGTTGGATTTGGAGCTGGAATTGCTTGATATTTCGGAATCAGTCGAAAAAACGGTGCAAAATAAACGGGCTTACGAAAAAATTGAGCATATTTCCGCGTTACGCAGAAACAGCAATCCAGATTTGGCTGCTTCAGAATTTTATATGCAGACCTTGCTTGAAGTGATGCAGGCTGTAGCGGAACAATATTATCCGCAACGCAAAGACGCGCTATTGGAAATTAAAGCGCCCCATCTATTAAAAGTCATCGAGATGTTCGCGCAAGAGTTGCGCGTTGCGCTCTCTGATAATGTGCCGGGCAGCCACATTTTCTCGTTGAACGATATTGCCCGTACTCACCGGTTCGCAAATCGCTGGGGTGAACTCTACCGTTTGTTTCGGATTGTATCGGTAGGGCTGGATCCGGTGTCCGCGATGATACGCGAAATAAGGATACTGACCACGGACAGCCTGTTGTCCCATTCCACCGATGACCTCAAGCGCTGGCTTATCGATGCTTATATCAAGAAAATAGGCTATTACGCGATTGAGCTTTACAGCGGCAAGCTGGTTTTGGACGAGGCGATGTTCGCCAATCCTACGCGACAATCGCAACAAGAATTGGACAGCATTAAGCACCGGGAAGCCACGGTCTCTGCCGAACCGTTGCGTATCCTGGTGTTAGGCCAGACCAACGCAGGTAAATCCAGCCTAATCAATGCCCTGTTCGGGGCAATTAAAGCCAAAACCGATGTGACCCCTACCACAGAAGGGATTACGTCTTATCTGCTGGAACGTTCAGGATTGGAAACCGCAATCATATTGGATTGCGAAGGGTATGGCAGCGATGACTTCCGGCATTTATATTCAAAAACTTCGGAAGAAATTAGCCGTAGCGACATTATCCTTCTGGCGATTTCTGCAACAAATGCCGCGCGTGATCCTGATAAAAAAATGCTGCAAGCCATTCAGCATTGTTTTGCGGCTTATGGCAGGAACACTATACCGCCCATCGTTGTGGCATTGACGCATATCGATCAGTTGCGGCCGCTCAGGGAATGGCTTCCACCTTATGATGTCATAGACCCTTGCGGGGCAAAAGCCCAGGCCATCCGGCTGATGATGGATGTGGTAACAACAGAATTGGGCTTGAATATCGATCAAATTGCGCCGGTCAATTTAAAACAGGGCTTTGAATATAATGTTGAGGAAGGCTTGGTTCCGACTATTTTTCAACAACTCGGGCAAGCCAAGCAGGTGCGTTATCTTCGTTGCCTTAAGGAATATCATAAAGAAGACCATTGGCGCAGACTTTGGAAACAATCAAAGCGGGCAGGGCAATTTATCGCAAAAAAAAGCTTCAGCGTTTTTGATAAATCGCCTGTCGCTTTGTCTGGAGACACAGGACAAAACGGGGAAAGTCCGCTAACCCACCCCGCTTACTAATTTTCTTCGTGAATTTCGTGGTGGCGCTTTAGAACCAACGTTAAAAAATGTTTAAGGCGGTAATTTTTTCGATTGAACGTTTTATTTCAGAAATAATGTGTTCAAGCCCGTTGTGTGATTTGGTTATGACCGTCAATACGGCTTCTTTGCCTGCCTGGGTGATTAAAATATAACCCCGTGTACTTTTGATCAGTATTTGCTCCAGGACATCATTAACAAGCTCGCGGCTGCCGCGACTGCTTACTGAAAGCATCGCCGCGCTCATTGCCCCGATACTGTCTTCGTCCATTTCTTGCGGAAGAACCGCAGCAAGGACTAAACCATCCGCCGATATGATGGCTGATGCTTCAATGTCGGGTGAAGTCTTGTTCAAGTCTGAAAGTATGGATTGCATGGGTAAATATCCTGGTCTCATGGTTATCAAAAAGATGAAGGGTAGGGTTATACGGTGTTTTTGTTTCACCTTTATGAATGCGGATGGGCGGGGAAGGCGGAACAGTTACACTGACAATAATCCTAGAAAAAAAGAGATTTTTTGTCGCTGCCGGAAAAACTGATAGCATTCGCGTTCCTTAAAATATAACCACAGGTTTACCGATGAATACTGATGATATTGCCAAAGTTAAAAACTATTTGCTTGATTTACAAGACCGGATCTGTGCCGGACTGGAAGGTGAAGAACCTGAGGCGCGGTTTGCTGAAGATTTATGGGAACGGGCTGAAGGTGGCGGCGGACGCACCCGCGTGTTGGCTAATGGTGAGGTGTTTGAACAGGGCGGCGTTAATTTCTCCTCGGTATCGGGGATAAGCCTGCCGCCTTCGGCAACCGCTAAACGTCCAGAAATAGCTAACCGGAAATTTCACGCGATGGGGGTTTCGCTGGTCATCCACCCCAGAAATCCATACATTCCCACGTCACATGCCAACGTGCGTTTTTTGATTGCCGAAAAAGAAGGTGAGCCGACGGTTTGGTGGTTTGGTGGCGGATTTGATCTGACGCCGTTTTATCCTTTTAAAGAAGATGTCATTGAATGGCATCAAACGGCGCGGGTGGCTTGCAGGCCGTTTGGCGACGAAGTTTATGCCAACTATAAAAGATGGTGCGATGAGTATTTTTATCTGACGCACCGCAATGAAACGCGTGGCGTGGGTGGCTTGTTTTTTGATGATCTGAACGAATGGGAATTCGACCAGTGTTTTGCGTTTATGCAAAGTGTCGGCGACCATTACACCCAGGCTTATTTGCCGATTGTGCAACGACGCAAAAATACGCCTTATGGCGAAAGGGAGCGTGAATTTCAGCTTTATCGTCGTGGCCGTTATGTGGAATTTAATCTGGTTTATGATCGCGGCACCTTATTTGGCCTGCAATCCGGCGGGCGGACCGAGTCCATCATGATGTCAATGCCGCCGGTCGCGCACTGGAAATACAACTGGCAACCGGAGCCAGGCAGCCCTGAAGCGGTGCTGTACGACCAGTATCTAAAGCCGCAAAACTGGCTGGCTGATTAATCAGATGATGTTAATCAGCCATTTCTTGTTAGGCCTGTTATATGCCAATGCGGGTGAATGGCTGATGCACAAAACTATTCTGCATGGGTTGGGTAAGAACCCGCAGAGTTTCTGGGCGTATCATTTGCATGAGCATCATGCGGTTTGCGCCAAACACGCAATGATTGATCCTGGATATAAAAATATCAGCCTGATGACATGGAATACCCAAAGCAAAGAGCTGGTTGTTTTGGCGGGTATTGTGCTGCTGCACCTGCCGTTATTTTTCTTATTGCCGTATTTTACCAGTGCGGTTTATTTGTCTTTGGCACTTTATTATTACAAACACCGCAAGGCCCATCTTGATGCCGTCTGGGCAAAGCGGCATTTGCGCTGGCATTATGACCATCATCTTGGCAGGCCATCCGGCGGGGGAGGTAACTGGTGCGTCACCTGGCCCTGGTTTGATTATTTGCTGGGAACCCGGATTAAGTCTTGAGGCTATCTGCCGGTTTATCGAAGTAAAGTTCAATGCACAGGCCGCCCTGCCCATGGCTTGGCTTGAGCTTAAAATGGGCATTGTGAAGTTCGGCGATATCTTTTACGATCGCCAACCCCAGGCCGCAGCCATTGCCTGGGCTGCCGGGAATCCGGTAAAAGCGTTCGAACACGCGGGGCATTTCAGTTTCGGGTATGCCTGGGCCATCATCGCAGACGGTCAAACAAGGCGTGGGTTGGTTTTCGAGCTTAACGAGGATGTTGCCGTTTTCATAGCCATAGGCAATCGCATTATCCAGAAGGTTAACCAGCAATTCCCTTAATAACACGTCATCGCCAGCAACGGACAACGCTGTTTCCGGGCATTCAAAACTGATTTCCATATTGCGCTGCAACGCTTTGGGAACCCAATCGATACAGGTTTTTCGGGCCAGTCCGCAAAGGTCAACTTCCCGTAATTCATAACCGCCGTTTATCGGTTCCGATTGCGCCAACACCAGCAATTGTGAGGTCAAATGCGACATACGGTCGGCACAATTTTGAATTTGTATCAGCGCCGGTTTCATTGCCTGCACGTCCTGCTCGCGTAACGCACGTTCCGCCTGCAATTTCAAGCCTGCCAGCGGTGTGCGCAATTGATGGGCGGCATTGGCGATAAAGCGTTGCTGGGTTTCAATCGCCAGTGTCAATTGTTCCAGCACATCATTGATGGTATCGGTCAATGAGCGCACTTCGAGAAACACATGGGTCTCAGGGATGGGGCTCAGATCGCGTGATGACCGTCCGGCGATATGTTTAGCTAAGGTATGTAACGGTTGCAGGCCGCGTTTTAAGCCCGATAACAGATAAATGCCGGTTAGCATGACTAAGATGATTTGCGGAATCACATCAGCCAATAAAATATCGGTCATCATCGCGCGGCGTTTATTCAAAGTTTCAGCAACGTGTATAAAAATCCTTTCCGGCGTACCGTTCAGCGTGACCAGCATCGACACAATGCGGACCGGTTCGCCATAAAGCGTATCGTAAAAATAGACGGGATGTGACCAGTCCGTTTCTGGCGACAGCGGTTCAGGTACGTTCTGGTCGCCTGCCAATGCCTCTTGTTCGGTGGAGATGATTTTAAAATAGGTTTTGTCCTCTTCATCCCATTTAAAAATTTCCAAAGCAGCAGCCGGCAATTCAACGACGGCCTTGCCTTGCCGCACTTTAATTTCCTGCGCCAGGGATCGTGCCGAATCCAGCAGCCAGCGATCATAAGCCTGGTCGACATAATGCAGCGTGACAAAATAAGACAGTACGGCATCGACGATGACGAAGAAAATAAGGGGGATAACCAGACGGAAGAGTATTTCTGTTTTCAGGCTTCGATTTTTATTCATGGGCTGCGGCTCTCCAGCAGATAACCTAATCCGCGTATTGTGCGTATCGCCACGCCATAAGGTTCTATGTGTTTGCGCAGCCGGTGGATATTGATTTCAATCGCATTGTCGCTGACCCCTTCGCTGTCATAAGACAAACGCTGGGCGATACGCTCCTTGGTGACGACTTTTCCGGCCTGTATCAATAGAATTTCAAGAACGGCATATTCCCGCGCCGGTAATATAAACGGCTGGTTGTCCACCAATATCCGATGCTGATGCGTGTCCAGCGTCAGTCGACCAATGGTGATGTTATGGTCGAAGCCGCCATAACAACGCCGGATCAGCGCCTGGATGCGGGCCTCCAGTTCCCGGAGTTCGAACGGCTTGGTCAAATAATCATCGGCGCCCTGTTCGATACCCTCAATCCTATCGTTGACACTATCCCGCGCCGTCAAAATGAGTATCGGCAAGGACAGTTTACGGTGCCGAAATTTTCGCAATAACTGCAAGCCGTCCAAATCGGGCAAGCCCAAATCCAACACGATAACATCAAAGCTCTGGGTTTCCACCAGCCGCTCGGCTGCCATGCCGGTTGTCGCAGAGCTTACCGAATAACCGCTGTTGCCCAGCGTGTGAAGCAAGCCATCAGCTAATACAGCGTCGTCTTCTATCAATAATATGTTCATAACGGAAGCGGTCTTGAAAGGTTCCTGAAAGGTTGGCTGGTTAAGCTAAGGCTACAGCATAAACACCGGCATCAGGTGACCAATATGCCCACTGCCCACAGTTAATAGATAAAGCTATAAAAATCATTTGGTTGTAAGTTGTTTAAAAATCCCCCTCAATCCCCCTTTTGCAAAGGGGGAAGCCTGCCTCCTTACGATGTCAGCGAGGAAGACGTTAATTCCCCCCTTTTGCAAAGGGGGGCTAGGGGGGATTTGCCAACGCAACAGCTTGTTATTAAGTATTTTTTCTTAACTGTGGGCAGTGGGCCAATATGCTGGGAACGTATTTTAAAACACGTTTTGAATAATGAATTTGATTATAAGGGGGTATTAAACATGATACATAAACACGCGCAGTATTATTTTCAGCATATCAAAGACGATTTACCTGCGGGTCTTGTGGTGTTTTTAGTCGCTTTGCCGCTATGTTTGGGTATCGCATTGGCTTCAGGTGCGCCTTTGTTTTCAGGCTTGATTGCAGGTCTCGTTGGCGGCCTGGTGGTTTCCTGGTTGAGCGGCTCGCAACTTGCGGTTTCAGGCCCGGCCGCAGGCCTTACGGTGATTGTTTTTAATGCCATCGAAACGCTGGGCAGCTTTCAGGGGCTGCTCGTGGCCTGTATTTTGGGCGGCATGATACAGCTGGCGTTGGGTTATTTGCGGGCGGGAATTATTGGTGCCTTTTTTCCTGTCGCGGTCATTAAAGGCATGTTGGCGGCTATCGGTTTAATCCTGATTATCAAGCAGATTCCCCATGCCACCGGTTATCATGCCGGTTATGGGGGGGATGAATGCTATATGCGGGAGACTGCCGCATCAAGCTTTCTGGAAGCTTGTGAAGCTTTTAATGTTGTTTCTCCCAGCTCATTGCTGATCAGCGTTATTGGACTGTTGATTTTGATCGTGTGGGAAATGTCTTGGGTTAAAAAACAGTCTGTGTTGAAACTGATTCCAGGGCCATTGCTTGCCGTGGTTTGGGGTGTTGGCTATAACTTGGTCACGAGCCAGTTTGCACCGGAATGGGCGGTTAAGGCGGAACATAAAGTCAGCCTGCCGGTTACCGGGAACCCATTCGATTTTTTTGACAATTTTATATACCCTGATTTCAGCTATCTGGCTAACCCGCAGGTTTATGTGATCGCGGCAACGCTCGCCATCATCGCCAGCCTTGAAACCTTGTTAAGCCTGGAAGCCACAGACAAGCTCGATCCGCTAAAACGCCTCGCGCCAACCAATCGTGAGCTCAAGGCGCAAGGTATCGGCAATATCATCAGCGGTCTGCTTGGCGGTTTGCCGATCACCGCCGTTATTGTACGCAGTTCAGCCAATATTAACGCCGGCGCTAAAACTAGGGTTTCCTGTTTCATACACGGCTTATTTTTGTTATTAAGCGTGATGTTTTTCGCACCTTTTTTAAACACCATTCCATTGCCCTGTTTATCCGCAATATTGCTGCATACCGGTTATAAACTGGCAAAACCGGCCTTGTTTAAGGAGTATTACCAAAAAGGCATGAGTCAATTACTGCCTTTTGTGATTACCATCATCGCTATATTGTTGACCGATTTACTGATAGGTATGGCGATTGGTATGGGGATTGGCCTGTTTTTCGTCATCAAGGCCAATTACCATGCCGCGATTACGCTGGTGCAAGACGGCTCGCATTACACCTTATTGCTGAATAAGGACGTGTCGTTTTTGAACAAGGCGCTGTTGAGGAAATTTATTTTGCATATCCAGGATAACAGTACCGTAACGGTTGATGCCAGCAAGGCCAAGTTCATTGACCACGATATTTTGGAGACCATTGAGGATTTCCTGTCGACCGCAGCCGATGACAATATTAGTGTCGAGGTGATTGATTTATATGGCAAAGAAAAAATAAAAAAACACGAGTCGATGGTGGTTGTGCCCCAACGGCGCATCACCAGCGATTAATTATTGGGATAGGGGATGGCACATGTTGGGCAGCACATCATTTTTTAGTTTGAAACAGGATATTCCGGCGGGCATTGCGGTTTTTTTAGTTGCCGTCCCCTTATCATTAGGCATCGCATTGGCATCGGGTGCGCCGTTATTTTCTGGCTTGATTGCCGGTATTATTGGCGGATTGGTTGTTGCACCGTTCAGCGGCTCAGTCTTTGGAGTCAGCGGTGCGGCGGCGGGGCTTGCGGTTATCGTCCATGTGGCAATACAGGCGTTGGGCTTTAATGTGTTTTTACTCGCCTTGGTGTTGGCTGGTTTTTTTCAGATTCTCATGGGGCTGTTAAGGGCAGGTGTCATCGCTTATTACTTTCCGTCCTCGGTGATTAACGGCATGTTGATGGGTATCGGCATCATTTTGTTTTTAAAGCAGATTCCCCACGCCGTCGGCTATGACCGCGATTACGAAGGCGATATTGCCTTTTTCCAGAGGGATGATTATTCATCGTTTAGCGAGTTGCTGCACATGCTAAATTTCGTGTCGCCGGGGGCCATTGCCATTGCTGCGATTTCTTTGTTGATTTTGGCGTTATGGGAACAACCCGTCCTGAAAAAACAGGCTTTTTTTCAATGGCTTCCTGCGGTTTTGGTGGCTGTAATCGCGGGTGTGTCCGGCAATGCCTTATTACGCGAATTTTTCCCCTATTGGGCGCTCAGTGACGCGCACCTGGTGGTGATTCCAGTGCTGGAAACCCCGGCAGATTTGCTGACGCAATTACATTTCCCCGATGTTTCGGCACTGATGCAGCCAAAAGTCTATTTTACTGCGTTGACCTTGAGCGTGGTCGCCAGTCTGGAAACGCTGTTAGCGGTAGAAGCGGTCGATAAACTCGATCCTTACAGAAGGGCAACGCCTACCAATCGCGAGTTGATTGTCCAGGGTCTGGGCAATATCTGCTCAGGATTGGTCGGCGGCTTGCCGTTGACCCAAGTGATTGTCCGCAGTTCGTTTAATATCCAATCGGGTGCCAAAACGCGGGTGGCCTGCGTGGTGCAGGGGGTGCTGATATTGCTGGCTGTCCTTTTTATACCCGACGTGCTGAACAAAATCCCGCTGGCAACGCTGGCAGCCATCTTGCTTGTTGTTGCTTATAAATTGGCCAGGCCGACGGTGTTGGAAACCATGTACAACGCTGGGCCGTACCATTTCGTACCGTTTTGCGCAACGGTCGCCGGGTTGATTTTTACTGACATGCTGACGGGTATCATTATCGGTCTGTCCGCCGCATTATTTTCGGTATTGCTGGAAAATTACAAGACCTCGTTTTATTTTCGGGAAATGCATGTCGGTAACAAAATCATATTGCGCTTGGCCGAGCAGGTGTCGTTCCTGAACAAGGCAAATATCCAGCAAACGCTGGAACAATTACCGGCGCAATCAGACGTTGTCATTGATGCGACCCGCTCAAGGTATATCGATTATGACGTGTTTGAAGTGATCCAAAATTTCAGGCGTGAAGCAGGACTGAAAAACATCCGTTTAACCATTGAAAATCTGCGCGGATACGGCACGTTGCCACCCGTCAGTAACGCGCGTCCGATGACTTATGATGCCCAGCAGTCTTTAACGCCGGCGCAAGTGCTGGAAATATTGAAAGAGGGCAATGACAATTTCGTCAATAACTTAAAAGCCAACCGGAATTTGCTGGAACAGGTCAATGACACGCGACAAGGGCAGTATCCGATTGCGATTATCCTCAGCTGCATGGATTCCCGCACGTCGGCAGAACTGATTTTTGATCAGGGTTTAGGTGATGTGTTCAGTGTGCGCGTGGCGGGCAATATCGTTAATGGGGATATTTTGGGCAGCATGGAATACGCCTGCAAACTGGCGGGATCAAAACTGATTGTGGTGCTGGGCCATACGCATTGCGGCGCGATCAAAGGCGCTTGTGGACAGGTGCGGTTGGATCATTTAACCGGCTTGCTCGGCAAAATAAAACCTGCGGTTGATGCGGTAGGTATTGAAGAGTCGGTGCAAATAACTGAGGCAACTGAGGAATGGGTTCAAAAAGTGGCTGAAAAAAATGTGCTGTTGACGGCCTTGCAAATTCGGCGCGAAAGCCAGTTATTGAATGCTATGGTGGAAAGCGGAGAAATCGGGATAGTGGGTGCGATGTACGATATCGAAACGGGGAAAGTGCGGTTTTATTCGGATGTGCTGTTGTGCAATTAATATTTTGCAGTTAGGCATAAGCCTTGTGGCGGCACTTCTTGTCATCAGCAACCCTTTCGGCGTTTTGATCTGTGTTGACATGTCGATATTGACTTACTAGACTAGCCAGCCAACGGGCATCCTGCCTGCAAGCGGCGCAAAAATGACAATATCCATGATGATCACTTCTGAAATAATTGGCTACCTGGCCGCCACATTGACCACCGCTTCATTTTTACCCCAAGCCATTTTGACGATAAAAACCAAAGATACAGAATCACTGTCATTGGGCATGTATAGCCTGTTTACTTCGGGTGTGTTCTGCTGGCTCGTCTACGGCATTTATATTTCCAATAGCGTCATCATTTTTGCCAATACCATCACCTTCATACTGGCGGCTTCAATACTGTCCTTCAAAATTTACAACACATTATTTAAGAAGAAATAGTCTGAGTTTGGTAAGTATTCACTCCCCCCCCTTAGAAAAAGGGGGGCTGGGGGCATAAGTATCTACACAACTTTAATTGATTTTAAAACAATGTGTTATATGACATTCCTTGCAGATAATTGCTATATTTTTAGGTTTTTCTATCACAAAATCTGGCTTGAAACAGCAGTTATCTGTATGAAATAACGTG
>JAUYEP010000252.1 GCA_030689765.1 Methylovulum sp. | reverse complement strand
CACGTTATTTCATACAGATAACTGCTGTTTCAAGCCAGATTTTGTGATAGAAAAACCTAAAAATATAGCAATTATCTGCAAGGAATGTCATATAACACATTGTTTTAAAATCAATTAAAGTTGTGTAGATACTTATGCCTTTGCAAAGGGGGGAGTGAATGGATACCTTATTTTTTGCAAGTTGCCTTAACGCCCAACCATCGCCAACGCAACCGCTTCGGCAACCTTAATGCCATCAACTGCGGCAGAAAGGATTCCGCCAGCATAACCTGCGCCTTCCCCAGCCGGATAAAGCCCTTGTGTATTAATGCTTTGATAATTATCAAAGCGTTTGATGCGCACCGGCGATGAAGTACGTGTTTCAACAGCGGTCAACAACGCATCATCCATCGTAAAGCCTTTAATTTTTTTGTCAAAGGCGGGCAGTGCCTCGCGTATTGCGTTTATCGCATAATCCGGCAATGCCGTTGCCAGATCACCTGGCTGGACGCCTGGCGTATATGAGGGCAGCACTGTGCCAAACGCTGTGGAAGGCCGATTTTTAAGAAAATCGCCCACTAATTGCCCCGGCGCTTGATAAGTACCGCCGCCCAGCTCAAAGGCATGGGCTTCTAAACTACGCTGAAAAGCGATGCCTGCCAGCGGATGCCCTGGATAATCTTCCGGCGTAATGCCAACCACGATACCGCTGTTGGCGTTCCGCTCATTACGGGAATATTGGCTCATGCCGTTAGTGACCACATGCCCGGCCTCAGAAGTCGCCGCCACCACCGTACCGCCTGGGCACATGCAAAAACTGTACACTGAGCGGCCGTTGCGGCAATGATGCACCAGCTTGTAATCGGCGGCACCTAGCTTTGGATGCCCTGCATGGCTACCGTAACGGCAGGTATCGACCAATGATTGCGGATGCTCAATACGAAAGCCAATGGAAAACGCTTTGGCTTCAATATAAACGCCGCGTTCATACAACATTTTAAAGGTATCCCGCGCACTGTGCCCCACCGCCAGCACGACATGGCGGCTGGAAAGCGTTTCGCCACCGCTGAGTTTTACGCCGGTTACCTGTCCGTTATCGATAATAAGATCATCAACGCGGCTTTGAAAGCGTATTTCACCGCCCAAAGATTCAATCGTCACGCGGATATGTTCCACCATCGTGACCAACCTGAAGGTTCCGATATGCGGTTTGCTTACCCACAGGATTTCCTCAGGCGCGCCGGCTTTTACAAATTCAGTCAGCACTTTACGGCTATAGTGATGGGGATCTTTAATCTGGGTATAAAGCTTGCCGTCAGAAAATGTCCCGGCGCCGCCTTCGCCAAACTGGACATTCGATTCAGGATTCAAAACGCGGTTACGCCACAAACCAAAGGTGTCTTTGGTGCGTTCACGCACGGATTTTCCGCGTTCCAATATTAACGGCTTAAAACCCATTTGCGCCAGAATCAAGCCTGCAAAAAGCCCACACGGCCCAGTGCCGATAACAATGGGCCGCCTATGCAGATTGTCCGGCGACTGTGCGACAGCCTGCGTGACGAAATGGTAAGTGGTGTCGGGGGTTATTGAAATGAACGGGTCGCCTTGCAATCGCATCAGCAGGGTTTGCTCGTTTGTTGTTGCGACATCAATGGTATAAATCAGATTAATCGCCTGTTGCTTGCGTGCATCAATCCCTTGCCGGAAAATGGCAAAGCTGATGCACTCGTCGCCACTGATAGCCAACCGCTGGAGTATCGCCTCTTTTAACTGGTCTTGCGGGTGATCCAGGGGAAGTTTTAGTTCGGTGATTCTCAACATGCGGCTTATATCCCATAAATTTAATTTGCTTAGGATACAGCGAAAAACAACTTTCTTGTAGGGATGGCTATAGAATCAGGACATGGTGGCGGTTTGCCCGCGCAAAACCGCCGATCGTCATTAAAGAGGGAAGCCGGAGCTTGGGAACGGAATAAGTTTATAGACGCTAGTCCCGCCTAAAAATTGATATTGCCCTGTATCCAGATTTTTTGCGTATCGGTGCTAGGCACAGGGGTTGGGGGTGAGGTTGGGGAAAAGTACGCTGCGGTATCTCCAGCATTGTAATAAGCGTATTTCGCCAGCAACGAATAATGCTTGCCGAATTTTTTAAGCACCTGAAAATCCCATTCATTACCATAATCAAAGCGTCCGGTATCATCGGAATAATCATGATAAACACCGGTAAAGACCAGATCGCCGCGTTGAAACGGCACCATGACCGTACCGAAAACATCACGGATACCATTATTGGGCGTGACCAGGAACAAATCAGCCCAACCTTGGAACGCATGGTTAGTGCCTAACGGGGTATCAAAATGTTGGTTCGCACCGGAGCCGTCAAGCTGCTCCATTGCGCCCTGAAACATCACGCCATAAGCGCTAACGCCGCCCATTAAATTGTAACGCTCTGCATCATACGCCGTGGCGCCATGCCCGTAATCGCTTTGATGGCTCCATTCCGCCGTGTACACCACGCCAAAATTTTCGCTGAGTTTGTACGCTTCGAGTGGCTTTGCACAGCAGATTGCGCGTAACCCATAGGTTTGGCTAGATTTTTCAAAGTTTTCCACCTCGGTGTAATCCAGCCAATAGCCATAACCGATCAGATTGCCGTAATCGCCCATTTTGTAATTGACGTTCAGTATCGGCGCTTCGATGTTTTCGGTTGTCCCCGTAAAGGTTTGTACTGTGCCAATATAACCCGCATTGGCAACCAAGCCGAACAAGGTCTGGTTGGTATGGGTAAGCAGCACGGCGTCAAAAGTTGTTTCCATTTGCCGCCAGCCGACGTTGCCGATGAAACGGTCATCATCAAGTTTGATGCGTTGTCTGCCGACTTTGACGGCATTATCGGCAATGCCGGTGTATGCGACCCAAAGCTGATTGAGTTCGCTCAGGTCAGGGTCGGCAACGGTTGAAAAAGCCGTATTGAAATTGCGGGTACTGTTGTAGTCATCCTGCATTGCCAGATTGCCTTCATATTCCGCATAACCTTGGAAATCATGAAAGACGGGGGTAAGAAACCCTAAACGCAAACGTGCCGTGTTGGCGTTGGCGGTTTCGATGACACCGGCATCCTGATTGACGTTTTCATAGCGGTAATTCAAATCGAACTTGATCGCGCCGTTATGGCCGTAATGGTGAAAATTAAGCGCGTCTTCAATGTCTTGGGTCAGTCCTGCAGATGCTGCGCCGCTGATGACTGTCATCGACAAGAATGCCGCTGTTGATAATAAACTTCGTTGTTGCTTGGGCATAAAGCCTCCTGGTATTAATGGAAAAGACGGAATAAAAAACATGTCACGCTCGTTCCCAAACTCCAGCTCTCATCTTTATGCACAAGTCTGTTCGAGACTTGAATGTAGGCCGGAATAAGCACACCCAGCGTCAGCGAGGGTGTGTGTTTCCGGCATCATACCGCCCCTAAGTGCCGGAAACGCCAGCCCTGCGCTTATGCGCGGACTGGCTTATTCCGGCCTACGTTGAGTTGTGTATAACGATGAGAACTCCAGCTTGGGAACGAGCTGAAAATGAGTTAATGCGTATGGTCACATTCGGTTAAAAAAGTCAGGATGCTTTCCCGATAAGCGTAATAATCATCATGCGCCAGCAATGCCTTGCGGGTGCGCGGCCGGGGTAAACCGATCTCCTGGATTTTGCCGATTTTGGCATGGGGGCCGTTGGTCATCATGACCACGCGGTCAGCCAGCAAAATCGCTTCATCGACATCATGGGTGACGACGATGGCGGTGACATGAGTGCGCTCCCAAACTTCCATCAACACTTCCTGCAATTCCCAGCGCGTCAATGAATCCAACATACCGAACGGTTCATCCAGCAACAGCAATTTTGGTGATAACGCAAAGGCGCGGGCAATGCCGACACGCTGGCGCATACCATTAGATAGTTCCCCCGCTTTTTTGCGTAACGCATCGCCCAAACCGACACGGGTCAAATAGTATTCAGCAATATCCTCACGCTCTGACTTACGCGCATGGGGGTAGACTTTTTCAACGCCAAGCATGACATTTTCAAACGCAGTCAGCCACGCGAACAAACTGGGCGATTGGAACACCACGCCTTTATCGGGCCCTGCACTATCCAGTTCGCGGTTATCGAGAATGATGCCGCCTTCTGAGATTGAAGTTAAACCTGCCGCCATCGACAATACCGTCGATTTGCCGCAACCGGAGTGACCGATGATAGAAATGAATTCGCCCTTTTTCATCTTCAAATCAAAGCCGTCAACCACTTTAACGCTACCGTTGCCATTGGGCTTGGGGTAGCTTTTTGATATTTGCGAGAACTCCAGATAACGCGCCCTGCCCAAATGCGCCTGCTCCGGTTTTAATGCGGAATGGTCCAATTTCCAGTTATTGCTGGTGTTCGGCCTGACATTGGGCAGCACGATCTTATCGGCTTTAACGTCCTGGGCTTTTGCCATGCCAATGTCCATCAAATACTTGGTGATTTCAGCGCGTAAACGTTTGAATTCAGGATCATGGTTTAACGCCGTCCTATCTCGGGGGCGCTCGATACCAATATGAAAATCAGGGCCAAACGTGGCATCCGGGCCGGGGTTGAGCGGAATCACACGGTCTGCCATATAAATGGCTTCATCGACGTCATTAGTAATCAGGATGACGGTTTTCTTTTCCTGTTCCCATATCGACAGGATCTCATCTTGCAGATTGCCTCGCGTCAAGGCATCCAACGCGCTGAGCGGCTCGTCCAGCAATAAAATATCGGGGTTTGCCGCCAACGCCCTTGCCACATTAACCCGTTGGCGCATACCACCAGATAATTCGGCAGGTTTTTTATCCATCGCCGCGCCAAGGTTCACCATGCGAACATAGCGTTCCGTATGCGCTTTGCGTTTATCGGCAGACCACTCTTTGAAAATTTCATCAACCGCCAACGCGACGTTTTCGTAAACCGTCAACCACGGCATCAGCGAATAATTCTGAAACACCACGCCGCGGTCAGGGCCAGGTTGGGTGATCGGCTTGCCCTGTTTTAAGGCTGCGCCGCTATCGGCCTGGATTAATCCGGCTAGCGTTGAAATCAACGTCGTTTTACCGCTGCCGGAAAAGCCGACGATGGCAATAAATTCCCCTTCATTAATCGACAAATTAATGTTTTTTAAAATGGAGGTTTTTTGTCTGCCTTCGCCGAATGATTTACAGACATTAATCAGCTCCACTAGCGGCTGGTCTGCATCATTCGACGGTTTGGTGGGATGTGTGGTCATCTGTAGGTCGATAAGTTTACGTTTTAGTGCGGTGGTCATGACAGACTCCTGATTTACATTGCCCTGCCGAATGAAAATACGTTCTGCAATGACTGCATGATACGGTCGAGGATGAAACCGATAATACCGATGGTGAAGACCGCAACCATGATGCGGCCTAATGAATTGGAGCTGCCGTTCTGGAATTCATCCCAGACGAATTTGCCCAGCCCCGGATTTTGCGCCAGCATTTCGGCGGCAATCAGCACCATCCAGCCCACGCCCAAGGACAACCGCATACCAGTAAAAATATACGGCAAGGCGGACGGTAAGATGATTTTCTTGATTTGGGTCGCCCAATTCAGGCGCAAGACTTTGCCGACATTGACCAGATCCTTGTCAATCGATGAAACGCCAATTGCGGTGTTGATCAGCATCGGCCATAACGAGCATAGCGTGACGGTAATCGCCGACGTCAGGAAAGATTTTTCAAACCAGGAATCTTCCGTTGTCACATACATCGAGCTGACGATGAGCGTGACTATCGGCAGCCACGCCAGCGGCGACACCGGCTTAAATATCTGGATAATCGGGTTAAGTGCCGTATTGATCACGCGGCTCATGCCGCAGAGAATACCCAGCGGCACGGCAACCAGCGTGGCAATCACAAAGCCTGCAAAAACCGTGTACAGGCTGGTGAAAATTTGATCCAGATAGGTGGCTTTGCCGGTGTAAGGACGTTTTTTAACTTCAGCATTGGGATTTTCCGCCAGCATTTTTTCATCGCGGGCATGTTGGCGCTGGTAGAATTCGACTTCTTTTTGCCGCTCTACATAATGTGCATCAACTAATCCTCCTGCTTCATGCCAAACGGCGGCAGGCCCTGGGATAGCGCCCAGACTGGTGTTGACTTTAGAGGCGGAAAAGCTCCACATCCCTAAAAACAGCATGAAGGCGATAATGGGGACACCCATCATCAGCCATAAATCGCGGACCTGTTGCGCCGGATTTTCACCCGCCGCCAGTTTTACCAACGGGACAAACCAAGTGAGTCCCGTGATATTAAAAAATTTGATGAGTTGATTGGTCATGATGACACCTTAATTTCTTATCTCTATAAAATCGTTCCCACGCTCCAGCGTCACGGCCCACCGTTTAGCTATCCAATACTGGAGTCCAAAAGCTTTAGCTGTTGGCGTGCCAACGTTTGGCTATTAACAAAAACAGCTAAAGCTGTTTTACTCCGGTTTAACTGTGGGCAGTGACGCTCCGGCGTGGGGACTATAAAAGCTGGAGCGTGGGAACGGGCGTAATCCCTTTACGGCTTAATCCACCACCTTCCCACCAACCACTTTCTGCTTGCCTTTCAAGCCGATAGGGAATTTATCCAGATAGCCGTTCGGTTTATTCGCATCAAACGCCAGCTTGTCGATAAAGAAATTTTGCGACGGTTTAACTGCGGTATCGCTAGGAAAATCGGCGGCCTTGGCTTTGCCTTCGGCAACCAGTTCTTTTGCGGCAAGCAGATAAATATCAGGACGATAGACTTTTTTCGCCGTTTCCATATACCAAGCATCGGGTTTGAACTCGCTAATCATGCCCCAACGGCGCAACTGGGTCAGATACCAGACTGCACTGCCGTAAGAGGGGTAGCTCGCGCCATTACGGAAAAAAGTGTTGAAATCGGGCAAGGCGCGGACATCGCCTTTTTCGTATTCATAAGTCCCGTTCATGCTGTTGGCAAGCACCTCGTAATCGGCGCCGACATATTGTTTTTGCGACAGCATTTCGATGGCTTCCTTGCGGTTTTTGTTGTTTTCTTCATCCAGCCAGATCGAGGCGCGGATCAACGCTTTCACTACCGCCAAGTGGGTGTTCGGGTTTTTATCGGCCCAGGCCTTAGTCACGCCAAACACTTTTTCCGGCGTGTCTTTCCACAGTTCATCATCGGTGATGACAGGGATGCCTATCCCTTTAATAACGGCTTGCTGGTTCCACGGTTCGCCGACGCAATAACCATGAATCGTGCCGGATTCCAATGTTGCAGGCATTTGCGGCGGCGGTGTCACCGATAGCAACGCCTCAGCATCCACTTGTCCTGAAGTGTCTTGCGGCGGCGCATAAAAGCCGGGTTTAATGCCGCCTGCCGCCAGCCAGTAACGCAGTTTCAGGTTATGGCTGCCAATCGGAAAGGTCATCGCCATATTAAAAGGCTTGCCTTCGCCCTTGAATTTTTCGACGACAGGCTTGAGTGCATCGGCTTTAATCGGATGTACCGGTTTGCCGCCTTCCATCGGGATAGCCGGTTTCATCAACTTCCAGACATCATTCGATACGGTAATCGCGCTGCCGTTGTAGCCCATGCTGAACGCCGTCACAATGTCGGCTTGCGTACCAAAACCGATAGTGGCGCCCAATGGTGCGGGTGCCAGCATGTGCGAGCCGTCCAGTTCGCCGCTGACCACGCGGTCCATAACGACTTTCCAGTTGGCTTGCGCTTCCAGTTGCACATAAAGCCCTTCATCTTCAAAAAAGCCTTTTTCAAACGCAACGGCCAATGGGGCCATATCGGTCAGTTTAATAAAGCCGAATTTAAGGTTTTCTTTTTCAATAGCGGCAATTGCACCAGCATCCGATGCAAAAGTTAATGTGGTGACAACAGCAGCGGCAGACAGTGCGGCGACCAGTTTATTGAAGGTGCTTGCGGTTTTTTTCATGATGGCAGTTTCCTGTAAACATTTGGGCATAAAAAAGGTGTCTTTAAATTGGTGCGCCATAGTGACGCAATCGACACATCGACGCCTTTGTCAGATTACTCAGCAATGAGTTTAGTGTTTTGGTTCCCTCGTTAGAACCACTGCAAATGATTAAAGCATGTCTTATGCCATTGTTTTATATTTTCGATGGATTTATATATAAACCAATTAATACATTATGTTACATGATGTTTTTTGCGCAAAAAAGCCAGAGGCCAGTTAGATTACGCCTCCCAGCTGTGCGATTTTTGCTGTTTTTGCACCAAAAAAGATCATTGTGTCTGCTGTAAACACGGTCATGCACTTGGCAACCGGTAAAAAAGGGATGTGCAACCCACCCCGCCATTGATACCAAACCCATAAGCTTAACTGTGGGGAGTATAATTTCCATAAAATTCATACTGCATTTTTCGACTGCACATTTAAAACGGGACGCTTAAGCCTTACTGGTGTCCCATTTTAAATGTGGAACTTTCCCCCTCAAGCTAACGCACCATACATTATGGACAACCCACTATTTAAACTTGCAAAACAACTTGGGCAAACATTAAAAGACAACGGCGATAGGATAGCGACGGCGGAATCATGTACAGGCGGCTGGATTGCTGGGGTAATTACCGAAGTTCCCGGCAGTTCAGCATGGTTTGACCGTGGCTTCGTGACCTACAGCAATACCGCAAAAGTACAAATGTTGGGTGTAAACCCTGAAACACTGGAACATTTCGGTGCCGTCAGCGCAGAAACGGCGGCTGAAATGGTCAACGGCGCATTGACCCGCAGCGATGCGACGGTGGCTATCGCTGTGACCGGAATAGCTGGACCTGATGGTGGGACACCCGGACATCCAGTGGGGACTGTATTTATCGCATGGAAAAGCAAGGACGAAGATGCCCTCGTGGTAAAAAAGCAATTTTCTGGAAATCGGCATCAAATAAGGGCGCAAACGGTGAAAATTGCTATCGAAGGGTGCTGTAAAGAGGGATGGCTCGGTAATCGGGCTTTAGGCATGGACAACTAAAGTTATGTCTTTCAGGGGTTATAACGAAAACGGTCGGGTACGCGGCACTTAAAAACCGAATTCAGACTCATCAAAATCATCAAATTGCTCTTTCAATTGCTTCTTTTCCCAGTAAATCTCAATCTTTCTGCGGGCATCCCTTTTAATGGTCTCCTTTTCAAGGCCTTCGGCAAGAGTGACATACTCGCTGCTTTCAAAAAGATCATCGTCATCATGATCCGTTTCTGCATCGGTACTTTGGATACCCGTTTTATTTGCTGATTTAGAAGATGTTTTAGTCATTTTTAACCTCAAATTTTAAAAAACATTATTAACACTAACCTACACTGATAAGGGAAAAATAGTATCGGCAGTCTGAATTTAAATCAACCTGGATTTGCTAAACCGCTGATTGTGTTGTTTCCACCTGTAAAGATAGCACATGAACCACATCAGTTCAGCCGCTTCCCCGTCATGCAAACGCACGGGCTGCAAACTTGTTAAGGCAATAAATAAGACAACCAGACGGCAAATCTATATCATAGCCCGCTTTTTAATCACTCAGAAGGTTTTATCCATGCAAGTAGCTGACAATATGGCTGTTTCTATCCACTATACGCTGACGAATGATGACGGTGAGGTCATTGATAGCTCTGAAGGCAACGGGCCGTTAATGTATTTACATGGTGCTGGAAATATTATTTCCGGTCTCGAAAATGCACTGCTTGGCAAAGCCGTCGGTGATAAATTTAATGTGCGTATTGACGCAGAGCATGCTTACGGCGAACTCATGGATGACCGCGTTCAGGTCATCGCACGCGATATGTTTGAAGGGGTTGATGAAATTGAAGTCGGCATGCAATTCCATGCTGATGTCAGCGATGGCCCTGGGGTCATCGCCGTCGTAAATATTGATGGCGATGACATTACCATTGACGGCAATCATCCGCTGGCAGGTATTCCGTTAAGTTTTGCTGTTGAAATCGTCGATATCAGGCCGGCAAGCCACGAAGAAATGGCGCATGGTCATATTCATGGTGCAGGCTGCGACCATTAAGCCGTTGCTGCACATATCAATATGTAATGTCTTTTTTGGTCATGGACAGAT
>JAUYEP010000251.1 GCA_030689765.1 Methylovulum sp. | reverse complement strand
CACGTTATTTCATACAGATAACTGCTGTTTCAAGCCAGATTTTGTGATAGAAAAACCTAAAAATATAGCAATTATCTGCAAGGAATGTCATATAACACATTGTTTTAAAATCAATTAAAGTTGTGTAGATACTTATGCTTTACCAAGGGGAAGCTAAACGGATTACAAATGCCGTGCCTTATCGGCGATAGTTGTGACCGTAAAAAATCTCGGTGACTTCCCGCCGCAGCTTCTTTTCTATCTCGGCTTTTTTTGCAGCGGTCAGATTGCTTTCTTTCTCAAACAAATAATTTTCCAGCTCGGTTTCCTTAAGCATCATCTTGGTGTGGAAAATATTTTCCTGATACACATTCACATCTATCATCTGATAGCTTTGTTGGGTGTCTTTGGCGATGTAGTTCTGGATAGAGGTAATATTGTGGTCGATAAAATGCTTTTTGCCCGATATGTCACGCGTAAAACCACGCACCCGGTAATCCATAATAACCACATCAGATTCAAAGCTGTGAATCAGATAATTAAGTGCCTTTAGTGGTGAAATACGCCCACAGGTGGACACGTCAATATCCGCACGGAACGTGCTGATACCGTTATCGGGATGGCTTTCAGGATAGGTATGGACGGTAATATGGCTTTTATCCAGATGCGCCAGGACGGTTTCAGGCAATGGCCCTGGCGACTGGCTGTTCATGCTGGAAGGTGGCGCTACATCGCCCTCAGAAATCAGCATGGTGACGCTGGCGCCTTGCGGGTCATAATCCTGATGCGCGATGTTTAGAATTTGTGCACCGATGATTTCAGCAACATCCTTCAGGATTTGCGTCAGCCGAGTGGCGTTATAGGCTTCATCAATATATTCGATATAAGCCTGTTGCTGTTCGGCGGGGGCGTAACAAATATCGTATATATTGAAACTCAGCGACTTTGTTAAATTGTTAAAACCGTGTAATTGCAACTTGTTCAATTCATTAAACCTCAATAACTTCAAAATCATGGGTGATTTCCACCGATTTGCCGAGCATGATCGTTGCAGAACAATATTTTTCTGCAGACAATTTCACAGCACGTTCAACAGCCGATGCTTTTAAATCACGACCACTGACGACAAAATGCAGGTGAATTTTACTAAACACACTGGGTATCGCATCAACGCGTTCGGCAGAAACTTCAGTGACACAGCTAACCATATTATTCCTGCCTTTTTGCAAAATTTGCACTACATCAAAGGATGAGCAGCCGCCCACCCCCAGTAATATCATTTCCATAGGGCGTATGCCCATATTGCGCCCACCGTGTTCTGGCGGGCCGTCCATGATAACCGCATGTCCACTGCCTGTTTCGCCGACAAACATAACGCCATCGACCCATTTGACTGTTGCTTGCATTTATTTGCCCTAAAAAAAAGACGCATAGAATAGCACACAATATTTATTCATAAGCTGCCGATATTGATTTTTTGTTACAATTCTATCCACTTGCCAGATGGTTTACATTAACACCGGATAACATTCCCATGACACCAAGCTTTCCCAAAGATTTATATAGAAAAGAAGCTTTAGAAAATTTTTTACAGTTATGCCACAAAAAGGCTTATCCGGCAAAAGCCAGTATTTTTAGGCCAGGCGATCATGATGATAAGCTTTATTTCATTATTGACGGCTCGGTCAGTGTTAGTGCCGAAGATGACGATGGCAAGCAGGAATTGATGCTGGCTTATCTGAACAAGAATGAATTTATCGGCGAAGTCGGTGTTTTTAATGCCATCAAAGAAACGCGGCAAGTGACCGTTAAAACACGCTGCGAATGCCATTTGGCCGAAATAGGCTATGAACGGTTTCGGCAAGCCCTAAAAAAAGAGTTGTTGGAATACGCGCCGGATTTGCTCTACTTGATAGGTTACCAGTTATCGTCGCGTCTTTTGATTACCAGCCGTAAATTTAGCGACCTGGCTTTTATGGATGTGGAAGGGCGGATTGCCCGTATCCTGCTTGATCTTTGTAAAGAACCTGATGCGATAACACATCCAGAGGGTATGCAGCTACATATTTCCAGGCAGGAAATCGCCCGGCTTGTCGGGTGTTCGAGAGAAATGGCGGGACGTGTTATAAAAGAGCTGGAAAATAAAAAATTGATTGCCGCACATGGTAAAACTATCGTTGTGTTTGGTACCCGTTGATATGTAAGGATTCAGTCCCCTCTTAGAATAAAGAGGGGCTAGGGGAGATTTTATTAGATACGCCCCCTCGCGTTGCTCTCCCCCTCAATCCCCCTTTTTCAAAGGGGGATGTGAATAGTTACGCTGATATAACTACTAATTGTTTTTAAAGAGGAAAGGCCATGTCCGATTATAAAAAATACCAATGCGACATTTGTGGACATATTTATAACGAAGCTGAAGGCGATCCGGATTCCGGTATTGCCCCCGGCACATTATGGGAAAACATCCCCGATGATTGGCGTTGCCCTGAATGCGGGGCAGAAAAAAGCGAATTCCAATTAATCGGTTAAATACCAGGAAAAGACTATGCACGTCGTTATCATTGGCTCAGGTGTTGCAGGCGTCAGCTTTGCAGAAAAATACCGTTCATTGTCCACCGATGCAAAGATTACCCTGGTCACCCGAGAAAATGATGGCTATTACTCACGGCCTTTATTGTCGCGCGGGTTTAGCAAAGACGATATTGAACAGTCCATCATCTTAAAAACATTTGATAAGCTCCGTGCCAGTGGGATTAACATAATCAGTGGCGCTGAAATAACAGCGATTAATCGCAGTGATAACACTTTGGCTGTTACTGGCAGCTGCCCCAAAAAATCGCTGCAATACGATAAACTGATACTGGCACAAGGTTCTGCTGCATTTATTCCGCCGCCTTTTAGGGCGTATCGTGATTTATTCTTCTGCCTGAACAGTCTTGCTGATTTAAAAGCGTTGCGCAAATTTCGGCAGGTGTTTTTAGATCAGAATAGGCTTAACCAGAATAAGCCAGATCAGAACTGCCAGCCTCACTGGGCGATTATCGGCGGCGGGTTAATCGGCTGTGAAGTCGCTTCTGACCTTGCCGCCGTCGGCGATAAGGTCACGCTGTTCCATGCGATGGACAGTTTGATGGAACGGCAATTGACCGGCGAGGATTCAACCTTGTTGCTTCAGGTATTGCAGGATTCCGGCGTACAGGTGTTGTTAAATCAGGCGGTACAAGGTTTTGTTAAACAGCATGAAAAAGTTGCTGTAAAAACTGATGTCCTGACTGAGTTTGATGCGCTGATAATAGCTTGCGGTTTTAAACCGAATATAGAATTGGCTGAGAAAGCAGGGCTGGAGATTGGGCGCGGCATCAAGGTGAGCCAGCATTTAGAGACTAGCGATAAAAATATCTATGCGCTGGGCGATGTTGCACAATTACCGAATGGCAAACTTTATGCCTTTATATTGCCGATACGCAACCAAGCGTTTTGGTTGGCAGAGTTTATTGCCGGGCAAGAAAAAAAACCTTGGTCACCCCCTATTTTTAGTACGAAAGCCAAAGTACACGGCTTTGAAGCAGCCCATCCCTATAATCTTTAGGAATCGTACGTCCCCACACCTCCGGTGCGGGGACGTTACAGCACCACCGCCACCTTGTGGCACTTATCCTGAACCTAAACGCAATGCGAACAATCAGCCGGTTCAGCATGACCGTAATAATAACCCTGACCTTGCCCACAGCCCATTGCCAGTAACTTATCCGCCTGACTTGCCTCTTCGATGCCCTCGGCAATGACGCGCAAGCCTAGCGATTTAGCCATGGCTATAATGGTCTGTACGATGGCACGGCCTTGTCGATCCTGTAATAAATTTCGCACAAATGCAGCACGGGCAATTAAAACAACAGGTTTAAGGCCATTGAGCCAACGTCCGCTCATTTTTTTCTAGTGATAAGAAGATTTAAAAGCCCAGCATATAGCGCCTTCAGCGTTTGCCAGGCACTTTGGACAGTTGCAACAATGCCAGATGATTCATCATGTTGTAATAAGCGTCAACTATCTTTGCTGCATTTTTAGCAAGCAGGCAAATCAATGTTCGACCAATCCTTATTAAATAATTCAAGAGCAGGGCTGTCTGAAATTGAGGCAGAATATATTGCCAGCAGTCTTTTAAGAATCTGTCCTACAGTATCGCCGGGGCAAACAAACAGCGAAGTTGCCAAACTGCTGGACGGGCAACATAACCTGGTTTCTATTGCGGTCATAGAAAGTAACAAACCGATCGGTTTGATAAACCGCAATTTTTTTATGGAAGGTATGGCCAAACCTTACCGCCATGATTTATTCGACCGAAAAAGCTGTATTGCCTTCATGGACAAAGATCCGCTTATTGTGGAACAAAACATGGGCATCCAAGCACTCAGCTTTAAGGTATTGGACTCTGGCCGTAAAACACTCAACGACGGCTTTATCATCACCGATGAAAATGGCGATTACTTAGGGTTAGGCACCGGTGAAGATTTAGTCAAGGTAGTTTCTTTTTTACAGGCAGAAAAAAACCGGCTGGTAACAGAAAGCATCAACTACGCAAGCATCATCCAAAAATCCTTCCTGCGTTCATCAAAAGAAGACATGAACACCGTATTGCAGGACTATTTCATGCACTGGGAACCACGGGACAAAGTCGGTGGCGACTATTATTTCTGCAAAAAATTTGCTGACGGCTTCTTTCTCGCGTTAATCGACTGCACGGGGCATGGTGTCCCCGGTGCATTTATGACGCTTATCATGGCGGCTTTCCTCGGTGATATCGTGCTCGAAGATAACCGCATGGATCCTGCCGGTGCGCTGGCGATAATGAACATCAAGGTCAAAACGGCACTGGGTCAAATCAATGATCCGGGCATTGGCGACATTGAATTCGACAAGTTTGCCCAAGCACAGAAAGGCCAATCCGATGATGGCATGGATACGGCTTTCTGCTGGGTCAATACGCAAACTGGCATGCTCACCTATGCAGGCGCCAAAACGCCCTTATTTTATATCGGCACTATTTCACCCGACGTACACACCCTGGAACCGGACCGCAAGGGCGTAGGTTATATCGATACGCCGATGGATTATCAATGGACTAATCAACAACTCACATTAACAAAAGGAATGTGCCTCTATCTGACCACTGACGGTATCGTCGATCAGATTGGCGGCTTAAAAAAAATCGCTTTTGGCAAAAAACGCTTCTCAACGCTGCTTTCGGAAAATTATCTCAAACCCATGCCTGAGCAGGAATCCATTATCATGCAAGCCTATTACGGCTATCAGGGAAAACAGCGGCGACGCGACGATGTGTCCCTGCTGGGGTTCAGATATTAATTGACAAGGAACACTATGCTTATCGATGTTTTTACTATCTTCCGCGAAGAAGCTGATGCTAGCGGGATTGTTTTTTATTACAGCGGCATCCTTTCACAAAATGTCATTAAAGCCATGGGGGACTCTTTGAAACAAAAGCTGCAACAGCAAGATGAAAAGGGCGTCAAATCCCGCAAGGTATTCTCCACTTTTATCGAAATGATACAAAATGCAATGCATTACTCCCCAGGTTCGCACGATTCTGACGAACCCAAGGAAGGCTCTATCATTGTCGGCAAAAAAGACGACAAATATTTTATTATTTGCGCCAACTTAATTGAAAAACAATATGAAACACGCATACGTGAAAAACTCGACCCCCTCCTGACCATGAGCGCCGACGAAATCAGGCAAGCTTATCGTGCACAATTGAAAAATGACCAGCACGGTAACGACACCATCAGTAAAGGCGCGGGGCTTGGATTTCTAACCCTGGCAAGAGATTCAGCCGAACCTATCGAATACGCTTTACGCGATGTGATAGGCAACGAAAATGATCTGTCTTGCTTTTACCTCAAAGCAACTATCTAAGGAGCAACTATGGCCGATTTATACCTGCCAGCAACGACTGACACCCCTGAAATCGACTTTAAATTTTCAAGCAACACGCTGCACATAGCCGGTGAAGCCTACCCAGAAAATGGCGTTGAATTTTTCTTGCCCATTCTCCGACAATTGCAAAGCCATTTAAAATCAATCAGCGGCGATCCAATTGAATTTCATTTTAAGCTCACTTATTTCAACAGTGTCAGCACTAAAATTCTTTACAGCATGTTTGAATTATTGAACGAATATGCTAAAGCCCATCCCAATAGTGTTTTATTACATTGGTACCATGACGAAGAAGATGACACAATCCTTGGCTTTGGGCTTGATATTCAAGAAGATTTTACCTGGATTGATTTTAACGCGATAGCAACTGCTTAAGCGTTCTGTATACACTAAAAGAATTGAAAAACAGGAGTCCAAAACATGTTTTGGACTCCTTAGTTTTAAATGAGCGCACCCACAGGGCATAAAAAGGAACGTTTCAAGTCTTATCTAAGTGCCTGATAATAGTCAGCCAATTCCTTGATTTCCGCCTCAGTCAATTGTTGTGCAATCAACCGCATACGGCTGTATATATCATTGTGGCGCCCGCCACTTTTATAAGCCAGCAAGGTGTCCGCAAAATAATCAGCCTGCTGCCCTGCCAGGGCTGGAACATCCATTTTTTCGCCCTGCCCTTTTCCGCCATGACAAACCGAACATGGCGGCAGAATACGTTTACCATCACCTTGCCCAACCATTTTCTCCGCTCTAGCTGAATTCTTGCTGGATGCCTTGCTTTGCGGTACGGGCAATGAGCTGAACCAGGCCGCCAGATCGGCGGCATCCGGTTCACTCAAGCCTTTAGCAATAGCTGTCATAGAACCATTAGTGCGGCTGCCGTTAAAATAATCGCGCAACTGTTTATAAGTATAAGTGGCAACCTGACCTGCCAGTGCTGGAATCGCAGGAATGGTTTCACCATCACGGGTTTCTGCAGGCACACCTTCGCCATTTTGCCCGTGGCAGCTTTTACAGGATTCTGCCAAAACCTTGCCCTTATTAAGATCACCTTTTTTCACCAGATTTAGAGTTTCTGGCGTCCAGGCAATTTTAGAGGCTGGCTCGGCGAAAGTTACCGCCGGTGCAAGCAATGCGATAGCCAGTAATATATTTTTCATGATTAATATCCCCACGCGCTTGAACCAAACGTTTTCATAAAAAAGAACTGCAAGATCGGAAAACCAAAGCTAATCGCCATTAACACGGCAATAACTTTATTCCAAAGGGTAAGGCTGTTCAGATACTCAGGCAGCGAGGTGACCGCATGAATCGGCTGCGCAAATTCAATTTCTTGGGCAAAGGCTTCAGAAGAAGGGTTCATCTGTGTTTTGGCTAAATTATAGACAAACAAACAAGCCGAACCTAACAGGATTAAACCACCGAAAATCATCGCCAATTCGTAAGGTTTCCACGCCAGCGTCAGTAAGTTATTGTAAACCACGCTGGAAATGCGGCGCGGCTGGCCTAACAAACCTAATATATGCCAAGGCGTTGTTAAAATAACCATGCCGATAAACCAAGTCCATAACTGCGTCAATGCCATCGCATTGGAAAACAGCGGTTTTCTGACCAACATAGGCCATAAATAATAAGCTATGGCGAAATACATGATAATCGTCGTGCCACCAAAAATAAGATGGAAATGCCCCGGCACCCAAGCGGTGTTATGGATCATCGCATTCATCGCATAACTGGCATTGACGATGCCGCCGAAGCCGCCAAAAATCAACATCAGCAACGCCAGGATAACCGACAGCACCATCGTGTTATTCCACGGCAAGGTGAGTATCCAGCCGAACAGCCCTTTACCGCCGCGTAAACGGCCTGCAATTTCCAACGAGGCAATGACAGTGAAACCAGTGACTAAGGTAGGTAAAGCCACGACAAACGTGCCGATGCCATGCAGTAATTTCCAGCCTTTAGCCTGCTCAGGATCCATATATAAATGGTGGAAACCAATTGGCAACGCAAATACAGCAAGGACGATAAATGCAATCCGCGCCATTTCATCACTGAACAAAAAGCCGCCCGCCTGTTTGGGCACAAACACATAAAATGCGATATAGGCCGGAATCAGCCAGAAATAAACGATAGGATGCAATGTCCAAGCGAATAAGGTTCTGGCGAGACCTGGATCTACCGTATCAATCCAGCCTAATGACAAGGGGATTAATTGGAACAGCACTTCTAAAGCCACACCTGCGCTGGTCCATAGCCATAACATAGCGTTGGCAGCCGTCGCAAACATCGCTAACGGCACGGCTTGCCCAGGATTAGCTTTTTTCCACTGGGTAAACATCACCAGCATGATGGCGCACCAGACCCAAGAGCCAACCACCAGCAAAGTTGCCCCGATATAAAAAGCCGCATGGGCGACTATCGGCGGATAAAACGTATACAGCACCGACGCCTTACCTGTCAGCAGCGGGATAGCCGCCAGCACGACACCAAACAACGCCAGCCCAAACCCACCCCAAGCCAGCGGTTGGTTCCAGACCGGTTGCTTCAGGCTGGTCGTGGCAATAGTATAACCAAAGCCCATGATGAAAAAAGTCGTCAGCACAAACGCCATGAGTACGCCATGCGTACTGACTGAGGCAAAATAAACAGGGGCGGAATCTAACGCAGGAATAAAGCCGCTACGCTCCAGCACCTGATATTCGCCCATTAAACAGGCCACGATAAAAGCGGCAAACGCCACCCATAAATGGCTTAACGCGAGTTTTCTTGTTGCAGCATCATTCATTGTTGTTCTCCTTTAGCTGGCGATTTTACCGGCGCTTTCCAGTCTTCTTTAGCGATAACGGAAATGTTGCTCCACATGTGGTTATGACCCAAACCGCAATATTCATTACACAGTAACGGATATTCACCTGGCTTTGGAAAGGTGGTGGTGATTTCTGCGACATAGCCCGGCACAATCATCGTGCTCATATTGGTCATCGGGATATGGACGCCGTGCAAAACATCCATACTCACCCAACGGAAGGTTAATGGCGTTTCAGCAGGCACATCAATATGCTTGGGGAAAAAAGAATAACGTCCGGCAACCATACGGATAATGATTGCGCCCTTTTCATCCACCTGTACCCCTAAGTTGTCTTCAGCAAATTCTTTACTCAGATGCAGGCTGGCAGAATCAATGGTTTCAACCTTGCCGGGCGGGTTAATGCCGTGGAACAACGCATCAATTGTAATGATGCCGACAAAAAGACCGATAACCATCAAGGAGATGGCGATCCATCGGCGTTCCAGCTGGTCGATATGAATAGCGTTAAATTGTGCGTACAAATCGCGTAGATGATTTATACCTTTTGAGGGTTCTATTTGCATGTAGTCCTATCCCCTTGGCAAAAATACGCCGTAATAGAGAAACAGCCAGGCGACGACCATACCGCCGATCACCGCTGACATTAAGGCAAAAGTGCCGACAGGCGAACTTTCGAGAATTTGTTTACGGTCTTCTTCACTCATTTGATCCATACCATCCACCACCCTTCATTATTAATAGCCCGTGTCGCACAGCGCCTAAAAAAAGCAAAAATAACAATTAAACAGGCGTCTTTTTGGCAGATTTTTAGATCCGGCAACATTACTTATTTAGTTTGATACCATGTTAATGGCGGGGTAATTATAGAGGCAAAGCTTAATGCTGTCTGTTTAATGCACTGTTTGCTCAAAGTAAATACAGTAAAATAGTAACTACTCACCCATGAGCCAAACCATTAATAAATAGGGGGGAGTAAAATGGCTTCAGCCATTTTTTCAACG
>JAUYEP010000249.1 GCA_030689765.1 Methylovulum sp. | reverse complement strand
AGAATTAAAAGATAAAATTTTATTACCCTACAAACCGATAGTCCTGAAAGGATGCTGGCTCTGAAAATGCAGTTGGGCCAGCATTTTCAGGGGTTATGGATGAGAGGCTAGCCAATCAAGCTGGCTATTTGATGCAGCGGCGGCAAAATGACCATTTTCGCCAATTGCAAAAACAATAAGACCGCCAGAGGAGATAAATCTATCCCACCGAAAGCGGGGATAAATTTACGGCAGGTATTGAGCAACGGGTCGGTCAGGCTTGCCAGAATGGATGATGCCGAGTCGTAGGAACCTGGGTTTAACCAACTTAACAATGCCCTGGCGAAGACCGCAAAGATGAAGATATTGATCAGCAGCGAGACCAGGTCAGTGATAGATAAGATGGTCAGTGCGCCGATGTTGAGGGTGACGCCTTTTAATATCAATATCGTAAAATTGGCAAGCATTTGCAATGCCAGCACAAGCACTAGCGAAGAGGTGTCTATTTTGCCAATCGGCGGCACAAAACGGCGCAGTATGCGCAGTGGCGGATGGGTGATTTTTACGAGAAATTGTGAGATAGGGTTGTAAAACGCGGCACCGCACCATTGCAGCAAAAAGCGCAGCAAAATTGCCAGGATGTATAGCGAAGACAAGGTGTCAACGACAAGGATAATCGGGTCAGTCAGATAATTGGCGCCCATCAGTTGCTCTCCGTTTGCTTGGACATTTCGATGGAACGGTCGCGTGCGGCGTGTAATGCCTTGGCAACCAGTCCGGTAAAGCCGCCTTGCAGAAAAGTTTCTATCGCCTGTTGCGTGGTGCCGCCGGGTGAGGTGACCCGCTTGCGTAATTGTTCGGGTGATTCAGCCGATTCCAGTGCAATTTTTGCCGCGCCTAAAGCGGTTTGTTGGACTAATAACCGCGCCGTTTCTGCGCTCAAACCCAAATCGATGGCGGTTTTTTCCATCGCTTCCATCATCAGGAAATAATAGGCGGGGCCGCTGCCAGAGACGGCAGTCACCGCATCCAGATCACCTTCATTATCAACCCAAAGCGCAATGCCAACGGAACGCATAATGTTTTCGGCCAGATCGCGCTGTTCACCGATGACCCTGCTATTGGCATGTAAAACAGTGGCGCCGGTTAATACCAGTGCCGGCGTATTAGGCATGCAGCGCACTATCGCGGTATCGTCACCCAGCCATGCGCTCAGGTTATTTTGCGTAATGCCTGCCGCAATGGAAATGACCAAAATTTTTTTTTGCATGATCCGCGCACGGATGCTTTTTACGACGTCCTTCAGGGCTTGCGGTTTGACTGACAGCACCACGACATCAACCTCGTTAATGACGGCGTTATTGTCAGGGGTGGTATGGACGTTAAGATTTGCCGCCAGGGCCGCGAGGGCGTCCGGGTTAATGTCCGATACCCAAAGCTGCCCTGGCGCATGACCGCTGGCGCATAACCCGCTCATCAGGCTGGAGGCCATATTGCCGCCGCCAATAAAACCTATTTTGTTTGTTTTCATTTTTTACACTTGTTGTTGACGTTTAAAAAGCGTTGTAGTTTTGAAATTATTTTACCCTATATGCAGTTAGTCAAAAGATTTTTAGCAGTTGGGTTGTAAGCCGGTTTAGTGTTTGCCATGCGCCTGCCCATAGCGCTTATCTATGGCGTAACTTATTTATTTGCTGGTCATGCCATCGGCTCAACAAGGGTATTGCCAATATTGCACCACATAGCGCATAAGCCATGTCTGACTGCGTATCCCAGATGTAGCCTTGCGTTCCCAGAAAAGTATCTGCTGCTTTGCCGCTCAGAATGGCAACCAGCCATTCAATCAACTCATAGATTGCACTGATCGCCAGACAGATGCAGATTATAAAAAAATTCAGCCAGTGAGCCCCTTTCACAACTTCATTTCTGACGATGATTTCCCTGGCAATAATTGCAGGTATAAAACCTTGTGCAAAATGTCCCAGTTTGTCGTAATTATTGCGTTCTAGGTTGAATACGTCTTTTAACCAGTCAAACAGCGGAACTTCAGCGTAAGTGTAATGGCCCCCTATCATTAAAATTATGCTATGTATCAGGATTAACCCGTAAGCCAGTGCTGTTAATTGAAAGTGCCGGCGGGTTGTCGCGAGAATAATAAAACCGATTATTGCAGGTGCGGTTTCAAGTAACCAGGTTGGATAGTCTTTAGGATGGATGCCCGACCATATCAGTGCTGAAAAAAACAAAATTAGCCAAGTGTTGGTCATTGATAAATTTTTCTGAGTGATTATGTGCCGGGTTAAAGGTTATGCCAATATACCAGAGCGTCAAAAAGCTACCTGATTAGCAAGCTGCTTCAGCTAGCAGACGATAGGCTGGAGTCCTGAGCTTGCTCTGGCTGTTTGAAGACTCAAAGCGAGCTTTGACCTCCAGTATCTTTGAACCTGGCTGAAGCAGCTTGCTAATCAGGAAAAGCTATAAGGGGATTCGTTCTAGGAATGTGAAAGAATTGGCTATTGGAGTCCAAAACATGCTTTGGCCCCAACAGCCTAAAATACCAATAAGTTAAAAAAAGTAGGTGGGCAGAAAAGCATTTCACTAAAGGCCGCCGACATGCCGTGGTGATGGGTTTGTGCTCTGGAAAACAACCCGCAAGCCCTTGCAGGGCATGTCGGTGGCGTCGGTAATATCAAAAATGCAACGCACCTGCAGGAAACTGCATTGTCATACAATGCAAGCTGCCGTATTGATGCACTAAAGGCCGGCAGGGTGTGGCGATGATTTTATGCGCTGGAAAACAAGTTTCCAGCCTTTGCAGGGCGATGTTGTCGTTTGGGTCGCCATACACCGGAACCATGACCGCACCATTGATAATCAGGAAATTGGCGTAATTGGCAGGCAATTGCTGGCCTGCTTCGTCGAAGAGGGGTGTGGTGGGCATAGGTAACGGGATTAATTGGTACGCTTCGTTTGTTCGGGTACGGAACGCCTGTAATTGCGCTTCCATGTTTTTCAGTCCAGCGTAATGGGGGTCTTGGGCATCATCGCAACTGGTGTAGGCTATTGTGTCGGCTGGACAAAACCGCGCCAGCGTGTCGATATGGGCGTCGGTGTCATCACCCGACAAATTGTCCTGATCCAGCCATAAGATGCGTGTTGCGCCCAGATGTTGTTGTAATCGCTGTTCTATCCCGTGCTGCGACAAGCCTTTGTTCCGATTTGGGTTTAACAGGCATTGGCGGGTCGTCATTAGCGTATCAATACCATCGCTTTCAATACTGCCGCCTTCAAGGATAAAATCTATGTCCGTGTGCGGCAGGCCTTGAAAAGGTATTGCGCTTAATAGCTTTTGGTTCAATGCGTTGTCATTATGATGTGGATATTTTTCACCCCAGCCGTTGAAGCAAAAGTTGCATAAATTAGCCTTGCCATTATTTTCCACCGTTAAAAATACCGTATCACGCACCCAGATGTCGTTGACCTCGGCGTGGATGAAAACGATATTGCCGGTGTTATCGCCCAGCAAGTTCTGGATATGCTGTTGATGATCGCCATCCTGGCAGACGATGAGCAGGCGTTCGTGGCCTGCAATGGTTTCGGCGATAAAGCGGTACGATTGCTCCACCGATTCGAGCCGGTTGCTAAAGTCGCCGGTGTGGTGCGGCCAGGCGATTAATACGGCGGATTGTTTTTCCCATTCGGCTGGAAAGCGGGTCATTGGCTTGGATTTCCTGTGGTTATGTTGTCCGATTGTGCGCAATCAGAGTGGAGTAGCATTTCCCTGGCGTGGGCCAGTGTGTTAGCGGTGATATTGACGCCGCCTAACATGCGGGCGGTTTCTGCAACGCGTTGTTCATTGGTCAGTAATCTGACGTTGGACGAGGTGATGTCGGTTTTGTGGTTTTTTTCCACATAAAGGTGGTGGTGGGCTTGGGCGGCGACTTGCGGTAAATGCGTCACGCATAAGACTTGCCGGTTATCGCTCAAACGGCGCAATTTTTGCCCGACGATTTCGGCGATACCGCCGCCAATACCCGAGTCCACTTCATCGAAAATCATTGTAGGTGTGCTTTTGTCGTTGCTGGTGGTCACCTGAATGGCCAGGCTGATACGCGATAATTCTCCGCCGGAAGCCACTTTAGCCAGCGGTTTTGGCGGCAATCCGGGATTCGCGCTGACCAAAAAATTGATCGCATCCTTGCCGTTGAGTTTGGGGACATTGGCATCCAGGTCGCTGACAACGACCAAAAACTCACCTTGGGGCATGCCCAGTTCCTTAATCATTGAAGAAATTTGCTGTTGCAGCGTTGCACCGCCATTCCGGCGTTGTTCTGACAACTCGGCGGCGAGCTGATGATATTGCCCGAATAATTTAAGCGTGCTGTCCTGCAGTTCGGTTATGCGTTCACTGCTGTGTGTCAAACCGTCGAGTTCCTGTTCGAGTTTGGTCAATTGGTCAGGCAATTCATCGGGGGTGATGTGGTGCTTGCGGCTCAGGGTATGGATGATGCCTAACTGGTTTTCCAGGGTTTCCATGCGCAACGGGTCAGCTTCCTGCGTTTCCAGGTATTTGCGTAACTGCTGCGCGGCTTCTTCGGTTTGAATTTGGGCTTCGGTCAATAGTTCAGCAATTTCGTTAAGTTCAGGGGCGAAACGGGCAAGCTGGGTGAGTTCACTGATGCTATGGCTGATTACGGTATTAACCGATTGCGGGTCTTCATAAAGGCGGTCTACCAGCATCTGGCCGCCCGTTAAAATCTGCCCCAGATTGGCGAGTTTGCTGTGCTCATCAGATAACGCCGCGTAACTGAAATGATTTAAGTCCAGTTGCTGCAATTCTTCAATCTGATAGTTGAGCAATTCTTCCCGCGCGGCTTGGTCAGTGCTGGCTTTAATCAAGGCTTCCAGCGCTTTATTGGCTTTATGCCATTGCCGGTAACAATCGTTGACGTTGTCCAGCAAGTCCTGATTTTTTGCGAAGGTATCCAGTACACGGCGTTGTTCGTCAGCATTCAGCAAGGTTAAGTGGGCGTGTTGGCCGTGAATTTCAACCAGTTTTTCACTGAGTTCCTGTAAAGATTGCAAGTTTACCGGGCGATTGTTGATATAGGCTTTGGAGCGCCCATCCTGATTGACGATGCGCCTGATCATACAGATTTGTCCGTCATCGAGATCATGTTCTTTTAGCCAGTGCCAAGCTTCCTGGGCATCCGCCAAATCAAATTCCAGATTAATTTCAGCGCGTTTGCTGTTTGGGCGGACATAGCCGGCATCGGCCCTATCACCCAAGGCAAGTCCCAATGCGGTTAAAAGGATAGATTTACCTGCCCCGGTTTCGCCAGTGAGCACCGACATGCCTTTGGCAAGATCAAGGTCCAGTGATTTGACGACGGCAAGATCAATAATATTAAGGTTTACTAACATGGGTGTTTGTGGGGTAACCACTGCTCCAGTTTAATTTATTCCTGAGGATGTGGAAGTAATCATGCCCTTCCGGATGCAGGATTCTAATCGGTTTAGGTTCTTTTTTTATTAAAATCTTGTCGCTGATTAACACTTCTGGAATTTCAATATGGTCGCAGGTCACCAAAGCATTGATTTGTTTGGTCTGGCAAAAGCTGATTTCAATTTCGGACGAATCGGCTATCACTATAGGCCGGTTTGATAAGGTATGTGGATTTAGAGGCACCAGGACTAGCGCATTGAGTGATGGATGTAAAATCGGCCCGCCGGCGGACAGCGAATAAGCCGTTGAACCGGTCGGGGTAGAAATGATCAGGCCGTCAGAGCGTTGTGAATTTAAAAAAACATTATCTATTTTGGTGATGATTTCAATCATGCTGGGCGTTACCCAGCGATGGATAGCCACTTCGTTGACCGCCGTTTCTTCGTGTATCACTTGGTTGTCACGGATAATTTTGGCGCGCAGTAAATAACGCTGTTCCTCGATGTAGTGCCCTTGCAGTATGTGCAACAATTTATCAGGCAGCTCGTTAGGCGATATATCGACCAAAAAACCGAGCCGCCCTAAATTGATGCCTATTAAAGGGATATTGTATGCGGCGATAGCCCTTGTGGCGGCAAGAAAAGTCCCGTCGCCGCCGACCGCTATCACCAGATCGCAATATTGGCCTAGCGTTTCCACAGGGCAGGATTCAACAGATGGGTCATGGATAAACGGAAGGCTGTCTTTGGCAACAATGACGGTGCATTGGATTTGCTTTAGGTAGTCATAAAGCAGGGACAACGTCCCGGCTATGCTTGGGTCGCTGGGTTTGCCTATGATGCCAATAGTCTTGAAAGGAGTCTGCATAGCGGATAACAACGGCTAAAGCGTTTGATTATACAAAAACGCCATTGGTTTGCCATGATTGGATTTAAAGCGGCAATTCTACCACCCAGCCATAAAAAAACCGCCCCCAGCTTCCCAAGGGCGGTTTGGTTAATCTATGGTTTCGATTTACCCCGCTTACCCCGCTTTTATGTTTTCATTTAAAGCCTCGATTTCTTTCGTTGTTAATTCAGTAAGTTCCGCGATAGTGGCAATATCGAAACCGTTTTTTAGCATTCTTTCAGCCATTGCCTCGATTCTGCCCGCCTTTTTCCCTTCCTCAAATGCGGTATCTACAGCAAGTTGAAAGGTGTCATGTTCGGCGAGATGTTTAAAAAAGGCTTTTATTTCTGCGCTGTTGCCACCGCTCATTTTAATTCCTCAATTTCTTGTTCAGTGAGTCCCGTTGATAAAGCAATGATTGAAACAGCAATGCCTTGAGCTTTTAGTGCCTTTGCAGCACTTCGCATCGCTTCAATCTTACCTTCAATCCTGCCTTCAATCTTACCTTCAATCTTACCTTCAATCCTGCCCTCGCCAAAAGCCGTATCCGTCACCGCCTTCGCTTCGTTGTACGACAAAATGCTTTTCAAATACGCATCGTATTGATCGCTACTCAAATGGGACACTTCGGCGATGTCAAAGCCTTTTTGAAAAATGGGCTCGTTCAAAATCGTCGGGATATGGTCAAAA
>JAUYEP010000246.1 GCA_030689765.1 Methylovulum sp. | reverse complement strand
AATCCTTTGGGCGGTCTGCGGGGTGCGGCGCAACTGCTGGATCTGGAATTGCACGATCCTGAACTCAAAGAATACACGCAAATCATTATTGCCGAATCAGACCGTCTGCAAGGTCTGATGGATAAGATGCTGGGGCCTAATAAACTGCCCAATAAAAAAGCCTTGAACATCCATGAAGTGCTGGAGCGGATAAGGCAACTCGTGCAAGCTGAATCCAGCGGCAGCCTCACGGTAAAATATGATTATGACCCCAGCATACCTGACATCCAGGGGGATAAAGACCAGCTGATCCAGGCCATTTTAAACATCACCCGAAATGCCGTACAAGCCACTGGGGGCAAAGGCCATGTCCTTATTAAAACGCGCATCCACCGGCATATCACGATAGGCCGTAAACACTACAAATTAGCCGCAAAGATTGACATTATTGACGATGGCCCTGGCATAGACGCCGACATGATGAACCAGATATTTTATCCGATGATTACCGGGCGTGCAGAAGGGACAGGATTGGGCTTATCGATTGCACAATCATTGATTAACCAACATAACGGTTTAATTGAATGTAGCAGTGAACCTGGAAATACCGTCTTTTCCCTTTTTTTACCTATAGAGCATTTACCCATGGAGACCGGCAATGAATAAGCCCGAAACCGTCTGGATCATCGATGACGACAAGTCCATCCGCTGGGTTGTTGAAAAAGCCCTGCAAAAAGCGGCGATCAACACGCGCAGTTTTTCTGGTGCAATGGAATTGCTGTCCGCGTTACAAAACGGCACACCCGATGCACTAATCACTGATATTCGCATGCCGGGTATAGATGGCCTGGAACTGCTGGAAAAAGTCCAGGTCAGCCACCCTGACCTGCCTGTTATCGTCATGACGGCGCATTCCGACCTTGAAAGTGCAGTTTCGGCTTTCCATGGCGGTGCCTTTGAATACCTGCCTAAGCCATTTGATATTAAAGAAATTGTTGATTTGGCACACAGGGCCTGCATCCATAGCAGGCAACAACAGGAACGGGCCCGCGCGGAAAACACCGCCGGCATGGAACTCGCAGCACTGGAAACAACACCGGAAATTATCGGCGCAGCACCAGCCATGCAGGAAGTTTTCCGGGCGATAGGCCGACTAGCCCGGTCGCATATCACGGTGTTAATCAACGGCGAATCAGGCACAGGTAAAGAGCTGGTTGCAAAAGCCCTGCACCGGCACAGCCCCAGGGCAAAAAAACCTTTTATTGCGTTAAACATGGCGGCTATCCCTAAAGACCTGATGGAATCGGAACTTTTTGGCCATGAAAAAGGCGCATTCACCGGCGCGGCAACCCGCCGGGCAGGGCGATTTGAACAAGCCAATGGGGGCACTTTATTTCTCGATGAGATCGGCGACATGCCGTCGGAACTACAAACCCGCTTATTAAGGGTGCTGGCTGACGGCGAGTTCTATCCCGTCGGCGGACATGCGTCAATCAAAGTTGATGTACGCATTATTGCCGCAACCCATCAACATCTTGAAATCCTGGTTGATCAGGGCCGTTTTCGCGAAGATTTATTTCACCGCTTAAACGTCATCCGCATACACATCCCGCCTTTGCGTGACCGTAAACAAGATATTCCCCTGCTGCTACGCCATTTTTTAAACCAGGCGGCAATTGAACTCAATACCGAAATCAAAACATTAAAACCCGACGTTGAAGCATTTTTAAGCACCCTGGAATGGCCGGGCAACGTGCGGCAACTGGAAAACAGTTGCCGATGGCTGACGGTGATGGCATCAGGCCGCGAAATCCATCTGCACGACCTGCCACCCGAACTGCTCAACACGCCAGCAGAAAAACATCCTCTTGGTGCCGATTGGGAATCGTTATTAAGGACGTGGATAGACCAGCAACTATTAGCCAAAGAAAGTGAAGTTGCGAAACACACCATCCCTACAGTAGAAACTATTTTAATCAAATCAGCGTTAAATTTTACCCACGGCAAACGCCATGAAGCGGCTATATTGTTAGGCTACGGCAGAAACACCCTGACCAGAAAAATAAAAGAGCTGGGGATTGGGGAATAAATCGGGTCAAATCCCCCCGTTTTCTGCAATTGAATTCAGTGGACGCAGGCCAGAATGCCCTGCCAACTCATCTGACGACACTTTTAATCAAACTCTTGGGCTGCCATGAACAAACCAATCGCTATTGCAGAAGACACTAAAGGATAGGGTAATAAATAACTTTCCAAGTTAGCCTATCGTTCCCACGCCCCGAACATCAGGCTATTGCCTTTAATACCGTTAAGAGGCAATCAGTTTTGATGTTAATTCATTGACAAACTAAGGAAAACTACAATATCTTAACCCAAGGAGCCCAGTTAGCTTGAAGGAGGGCTTCTGCACTTGCATTAATAATGCACAACACAATTTAAGAACGGGATAACAATCATGAATAATATCAAACCATTAATAGTTTCATTGCTGCTATGCGGTGGCATGTCAAGTTTGGCTTTAGCTGATAAAGTCCAATCGCCCGCAACGCTTGGTTTTGCGGGTGTAGGCATAGGTTCAGGCCAATATTTGGGCGCTTTCCTTTCCTATCCTCCAGCACCGGTTATGCCATCCGCAACTAACCGCGCTGAGTTACCTACGCAGGCAGCAGCGCCAGACTGTAATGTGGATGTTACGGTTGCCACGTTAGGGGCAGATGGTATGCCAAGCGTCGGTACGCCTTTAACACAACAAACGCTTTCTCAAGGTGAAACAATATTTCTGCCCGTTACCGATACAACGGTCGATCTTGCACCAACAACGGCGCCCGAATATTTCAGGGTAAATGTCAAAATAACCCCTGCCACACCAGCACCAGCACCTGCCACCAACAGCCCAATTAAACCAAACATGGCTTGTAAAGGCGTAACTGCTGCGCTTGGCATCTATGGCAAAGTGACTAATGACTTGTTAGTACCCATGCCAATGTCCCCAACACCACAAAAATAACCGGGCAATCATCACAAGATTGATAGCCATTAAAAAACCATCGGCCTAAACAAAAAAAAGCCCCAGTCCATAACAGACTGGGGCTTTTTTGTATTTAAAGGTTAGGCATTGCCATGTAACGCTCCTACATCGATTGAAAAATCCAAAAAATTTAGCCGTATTGAAATGGATAGGGTGAACTACAATTAACAGCAGTCCCCGAATCAGATGGCATGCCGCCCACCCAAATACAAATCATGACCCACCCCTCCCTCAACAAACTACTGCCGATTCTGGTTATGGTGGCTGGACTCTCTGCAACCCACTTTTTTCAGCAACAAACCTTCAAAACACTGCATCAGAACCAGCAAGACAACTTCGATTACCAGGCCAGGGAGATCATACTTCACATCAATCAACGGATAACCGCTTATGGACAAATCTTGCGCGGGACCCAAGGCCTCTATCTTTCTTCGGATAACGTTAGCCGGGCTGAATTCCATAACTACGTAAGCAACTTGCAATTGGCGACCCAGTACCCTGGCATTCAGGGCGTCGGCTTTTCGCAGCTGATCCCAGCCTCAAATAAATCCGCACCTATCCGCGCCATGCATAAAGAGGGGTTTCCCGGCCCTACGCTGCGTCCAGACGGCAAGCGCGACACCTATACGTCCATTATCCATTTGGAACCGGTCACTGACCGTAACCTTCGGGCGTTTGGTTATGACATGTATTCAGAGGCGGTGCGTCGTACAGCGATGGAACAGGCCCGCGATTTTGATAAATTAGCGATGTCAGGCAAGGTCAAACTGGTGCAGGAAACTGGACAGCAGGCGCAGGCCGGTTTTTTGATGTATATGCCGGTGTACCGCAATGGTATCCCCCATAAAACACAGGCTGAACGGCGCGCTAACCTCATCGGCTGGGTTTATTCGCCTTTTCGCATGGATGATTTGATGCAAGGCATATTGGGCGGACAAGCCAAAAATATTGATATTGAGATTTTTGATGGTGCAAACGCCACTTTAGAAACGCTGATGTACAAAAGCAGTGGCGGACTAGCCAATACGCCACAATACCATTCCACCCAACAGCTTGGACTTAGCGGACGCACCTGGACTATCAAGTTCGGATCTTTGCCTGCCTTTGAAGCAAACACCGGCACCGGGCGGGTCACTTTGACACAAGTCACTGGCATTTTGATGAGCTTTATGATGTCACTGCTGGTTTGGTCTTTGGTTAAGGGGCGGATACACGCAACCAATCTGAAAGAAAGCATGGCCCGCGCGTTGGAAAGCATAGTGGCTGAAGAATCGTTGCGAAAGCTCTCAATGGCGGTGGAACAAAGCCCCAGTTCGATCATCATTACCGATCTTGATGCAAATATTGAGTATGTCAACGCCTCTTTTATCAAGGCAACAGGATACCGTCATGATGAAATTATCGGAAAAAATCCGCGCCTGCTACGTTCCGGCAAGACACCTAAAGCTACCCATGATGATATGTGGGCTACCTTGGGCCGTGGGGAAGTATGGAAAGGCGAGCTTATCAACAAGAAAAAGGAGGGTGCCGAATACATAGAATCTGCGTTGATATCGCCGGTACGCCAACCAGATGGAAAAATTACCCATTACGTAGGCATTAAAGAAGATATTACCGAACGTAAACAAGCGGAACTCCGACTGCAGGAATCGGAGCAGCGTTTCCGTGTCATTGCCGATGCCGCCCCGGTTCTGATTTGGATGGCTGGCGCTGACAAACACTGCACTTGGTTCAATCAAACCTGGCTGGATTTCACTGGCCGTTCAATGGCGCAGGAATTGGGCAACGGCTGGGCGGCGGGCGTACATCCCAAAGATTTCCAGGGCTGTCTGGATACTTATATCAGCCATTTTGACCGTCACGCACCGTTCCGTAGGGTGTATCGCCTGCAACGTAACGATGGTGAATACCGCTGGATTGAGGATCACGGTGTGCCCCGCTTCGAAGCAGACGGCACGTTTGTAGGCTTTATCGGTTCCTGCACCGATATTACCGAAATTCAACAGGCACAAAAACAGCTACAGGCAAGCCATGACTTGTTCACAGCGTTATCGCGGCAAGTTCCTGGCATGGTTTACCAATATAGGCTTTTTCCTGATGGTCACGCCTGCTTTCCCTTTGCCAGTGACGGCATCAAGGAGATTTACGAAGTCGCCCCGGAACAGGTCTGTGAAGATGCCTCGCCTGTATTTGCTAACCTGCACCCAGACGACTATGGCAGGATAGCCACTTCAATTCAGGTGTCGGCAGACACCTTGCAACCTTGGCAACTGGAATACCGGGTCTTGTTGCCCAAAAAAGGCCTCCGCTGGCTTTCCGGCCTGTCCAACCCGGAAAAACTGGAAGACGGCAGCATTCTTTGGCATGGCTTCATTACTGACATCACGGGGCAAGTTAACGCCAGAAATGAAGCCAATAAAACCAAGGAAATGCTGGAGAGTGTGCTTTCTTCTGCCACCGAGCTTAGTATCATCGCAGCCGATACCCAGGGATTGATCACACTATTTAACCGCGGCGCTGAACGTAT
Source organism: Methylovulum sp. (assembly GCA_030689765.1). Taxonomy (GTDB): domain Bacteria; phylum Pseudomonadota; class Gammaproteobacteria; order Methylococcales; family Methylomonadaceae; genus Methylovulum. The sequence continues at coordinate 3,197 of JAUYEP010000246.1, read as the reverse complement.
GCTGGGTTATACCGCTGATGAAATGATTGGCAAGCAGACCCCAGCCTTTTTTCACTTGCCAAAGGAAGCCGAACAACGTAGCCGGGAATTGACATTGGAACTCGGGCGGCCTGTTTGTGGATTTAATGCCTTTGTTGAAAAGGCTGCTGAATTGGGGCAGGAAACCCGGGAATGGACGTATGTCCGCAAAGACCGGTCCACCTTGATGGTATCTCTGGTGGTGACAACTATCCGCAACCAGGACAATGAAATTACCGGTTACTTGGGTGTCGCAGAAGATATTAGCGAGCGCACTAAAATTGATGAAGAACGCAACCGTCTTCTGAAAATTATTGAAGATGCCCCCGATTTTATTGCCATGTCAGATATGCAAGCCCACCTTAAATACATCAACACAGCAGGCGCCAAGATGGTTGGCCTTCCCGATGATGTAAACCTGTCCGATTTGGAAATCAAAGACTTGCATCCTGAATGGGGGACAATGCTGGTGTTGGATGAAGGCATTCCTGCGGTGGTTGAAAAAGGTTTTTGGCAGGGTGAAAATGCGCTGTTGCACCGCGATGGCCACGAAATTGCGGTCTCCCAATTACTGCTGCTGCACTGCGACGCCGCTGGCAACCCCCAGTTCCTATCCACCATCATGCGCGACATTACGGTAAACAAGCAAGCTGAACAGGCATTGCATCAAGCCAAGGATGCCGCAGAGAACCTGGCAAAATCCAAGTCGGAATTCCTGGCGAAAATGTCGCACGAAATCCGCACACCGATGAACGCCATTATCGGACTTTCGCAACTGGCGCTGAACAAAGACCTTTCTTATGAAATCCGGGATTATCTGGAAAAAATTTATAGTTCATCAAATAATCTTCTAGGCATCCTTAACGATGTCCTCGACTTTTCCAAGCTGGAAGCCGGACGCTTAAACCTTGAGCAGCGCCCCTTCAATCTTGATGAACTGCTGGACAATATCAACAACCTGTTTGCCTATCCCGCCAAGGAAAAGGCGCTCGATTTCAGCATGGATGTCGCCCCTGATGTCCCCCGTGGCTTGATCGGCGATTCGCAAAGGTTGCAACAGATCATCATTAACTTGCTGGGTAACGCCATCAAGTTTACAGAACGCGGCAAAGTCACACTAAAAATCACCCTGCAGCAAACCGACAAATTGCAAGTGCGGCTTCTGTTTTGCGTGATAGACACCGGCATTGGGATGTCAGCCCATGACCGCGAGAAGCTATTTAAAGCGTTCAGCCAGGTGGACGACTCCAATACCCGCCGTTACGGCGGCACCGGCCTTGGCCTCGCAATCAGCCAAAACCTGTTGCAACTAATGGGCGGCGAATTTATCGTGGAAAGCATGCCCGGCAAAGGCAGTAGCTTTTGCTTCGAACTGGTGTTCGGGGTATCGTCATCGCCCAGCCAGCAACCCTCAAAAACACGCACCCCGACATATGAAGAATCCAGCAATTCACTTGCTGGCACCAGAATCCTGGTGGCGGAAGACAATCTCATCAACCAGCAAGTTGTGCGCGAATTTCTTAACCTGTGCGGAATCACCGTCGAAATCGCGAATAATGGTCAGGAGGCGCTAGCGTTGCTTAACAATAAAGACTTTGATGCCGTATTGATGGACATTCACATGCCTGGGATGGATGGCTTTGAAGCAACCCGACTGATCCGCAGCCAGGCACGTTTTGCAGCGCTGCCGATCATCGCCCTGACGGCTGGCGTAACCAAAGAGGAGAGGGAGCACTGCCTGGACTCAGGAATGGACGATTTTATTGCAAAGCCCATCATCCCGAAAAAACTCATAGCAACGCTGATGCAATGGATTAAGCCTGTGGGTGCAACGGCAATGGATGCCGGGCCTTCCCCTACGGATGACACACCTGTTTTCGACCTGCGCAACCTATCGGAAATGCTTGACAACAACCAGGCGCTGGTAAACCAGTTGTTGCTTAACTTTATGGAGAACATGAAAAATTCACCCGACGAAATTGCAGCGATGATTTCTGTTGAAGACTTTGCTTCAGCCAGGGAATTGGTCCACACGGTAAAAGGGACATCTGGAAATATTGGCGCCGTGCGGCTCCATGCCGCTGCTGAGGCACTGGAAACGGCACTCAAAATGGAACTGCTGGCTACGGCCACTGCACAGTTCAACAAATTCCGCGCCGCCTTTAACCAAACCCTATCCGCCATCGCGCCGCCGCAGCCCGAAGATCAAACGGCGCCAACCGAATCTGGCAATAGCGAAGCATTAAAGCGTGCTGTAGCCGAACTTGACGGCTTGCTCAAAAACAATGATTTCATTCGTGAAACCATGCTGGACACACTCAAGCCCCATTTGGCAATAGATCAATATGACCTGTTTGCCCACTTACGCAAATTGATTGCCACCCTAAAATATGACGAAGCCCGCAAGGTTTTGCGGCAACTTACAGAACCCCGATAGCCAGGAAACCCAATGACTAACGCCTCAGAACTGCCCATGATCCTAATTGTTGATGACGACCCCACCAATGTACGGATACTTGCAGAGATTTTAAATCCATTTTATAGGATTAAAGTGGCAAATAATGGTGCGGACGCACTGGAAGTTGCGCAACGTGACCAGCCAGACCTGATTCTTCTTGACGTCATGATGCCGGAAATGGATGGTTTTGAAGTATGCCGACGCCTGAAGGCAAATTCACAAACCCAGAAAATTGCAGTGATTTTCGTGACTGCCAAGAATACCAGCGCCGATGAGGAATTCGGTTTGAACTTAGGCGCCGTCGACTATATTACCAAGCCATTCATCATTTCAATTGTCAAGGCCCGCGTCAGCACCCATATTCGCCTCAAACAACAAGCTGACTTACTGGAATCCCTCGCATTGCTTGACGGGCTTACCCATATTTCCAACCGCCGCCGTTTTGATGAGACGCTGGCATCAGAATGGAAACGTGCCAAACGCGATGAAACGCCCTTGTCGTTGCTAATGATCGACATCGATAATTTCAAGCAATATAACGATTTTCATGGTCACGGCGCAGGCGATATTTGCTTGCAAAGGGTTGCCGCCGAACTGTCCAAAGCGTTGTCCAGACCAGGCGACCTGGTTGCCCGCTATGGTGGCGAAGAGTTTGTGGTCATTCTGCCAGACACCCCCCTGAATGCGGCCTTACAGATTGCTGAAAGCTTGCGTGAACGTA
>JAUYEP010000072.1 GCA_030689765.1 Methylovulum sp. | reverse complement strand
AAGAAGCACTGGCTTTGCCCCGCGATGAACACGGTGTCCCGATAGCGACACCTAGCGAAGAAGACAAGCTGCACCCAACACAAGAGGCAGTTGATTTGCTGCTTTTGGAAACGCCACAAACGTACGAAACCCGCCTGGAATACGTCAAAAAATTAGTTGATGATGACTCCAAGCTGGTATCGGAAGTGATTAAATCGTGGGTTAAATAAATGGCTACCAAAGAACTGAATAAAACTGAACGTGCCGCCGTGTTGATGCTGGCAATAGGGATGGACAGGGCTGCCCTTATTTTCAAGCACATGAACCGTCGGGAAGTCCAAATACTGGGCACCACGATGGCAGGCATAGGGGAAATTACCCCTGAAATGATGGATCAGGTGGTCGAAGAGATTATTATCGATGTAAAAAGCCGGACTTCGCTGGGCATGGATACCGACACTTATATCCGTACTGTGTTAATTAGCGCATTGGGCCCTGATAAAGCCAACAGCATTCTCGATCGGATTTTGCAGGGCGGCAGCACTAAAGGTATTGAGCAATTGAAATGGATGGACTCCCGCTCTATTGCCGATATGATCCGTCAGGAACATCCCCAGATTATGGCGACCCTCTTGGCATTAATGGATGGCGACCAGGCCGCTGAAGTGTTGATGTATTTGCCTGAAAACGCACGCGCTGATCTGGTGATGCGGATTGCAACGATGAAAGGCGTTCAGCCAGGCGCATTGCGCGAACTGGATGAAATTATGGAAAAACAATTGACAGGCAGTGAAAATGTCAAAGCCACCTCGCTAGGTGGCGTTGATGCCGCCGCAAACATTTTAAATTACATGGAAGGCTCTTCGAGCGATCTGGTGATGGGTGAAATCTCTGAAATTAGGGCTGAACTGGCCCAAGAAATTCAGGACAAGATGTTTGTGTTTGAAGATTTAAGCTCAATGAGCGCCTCCGATATGCAAACCATGCTGCGCGAAATCCCAACCGGCCAATTGTTGTTGGCTTTGCGTGGTTCCAGTCAGGATTTAAAAGAAAAAGTGTTTAACAATATGTCCAGACGGGCCGCAGAAATACTGCGTGATGATCTGGAAGCCTCGCCCCCCGCCAGATTAAGTGATGTGGAAGCTGCCCAGAAAGAAATATTGAGTGTCGTCAAAAGGCTGGTGGATTCAGGTGATATTCAATTAGGCGGTGGTGATGGTGGACGCGATGCTTACGTATAATTCGTCAGGATTTTCACCGTCAGAATTGGCGGCATTAAATTTATGGCGGGTGCCTGATGTGTTCCATGCCAAACCGGAACCAGAAGCGCCTGAAGAAGACGAACCCGAAGAAACAGCGGCGGTGGACATAGAAGAAGAGGAGCCGGTCGTCGTTTTAACCGTCGAAGAAATTGAAGCCATGCAAAAGCAGGCCTACAACGAAGCCTTTGCCCAAGGCAAAAATGACGGTTTTCAGCAAGGCTTTGCAGAAGGTTCAAAAAAAGGCTATGACGAGAATGTCCATTTGCTGCAACAACAGGCAAAACAATTCACCAGTCTGTTGGAATCATTAAGCGGGCCGTTCAAACATCTTGATGACGAAGTGGAAAAAGAGCTGGTCAAGCTGGCTATCGGTATAGCCACCCAAATAATACGCCGCGAGATCAAATTAAATCCAGGGCAAGTGGTCGCGGCCGCTAAAGAAGCCATCAACGTATTGCCGTTATCGTCGCAAAAAATTACCGTGCATTTGCATCCCGAAGATTCTGAATTAGTGCGTTCCGCATTGTCGCTGGACGACATGCCCACCACCTGGAAAATCATTGAAGATCCGCTAATTACCCGTGGCGGCTGCAAAATAGACACCGAAGTTTCCCATGTTGACGCCACGATAGAACATCGCTTGGCTGCTGTTATCGCTAATGTTTTGGGGAGCGAACGGCAACAGGACAAACCCTTGTGATCCCCGAAGCGAACCGTTCTGCGCTGTGGCTGGACAGGCTGAAACCCTACACCGAAAGGCTGGCCAAAACCCACGAACTGGTCGTCGAAGGCACACTATCACGCATGGTCGGATTAACGTTGGAGGCGGTTGGCTGCCGCGCAGCGATAGGCTCAAGATGTCAAATTGAAACTAAATCGGGGCGGATGATTGAGGCGGAAGTGGTCGGGTTTGCGGGCACACGGATTTTTTTAATGCCGACCACAGAAGTGCATGGGCTCGAATCGGATTGCCGGGTCATTCCGATACATAGCAACAGCATGGCCCGCGTCGGTTATGGTTTGTTGGGGCGTGTGCTGGATGGCGCCGGCAACCCGCTTGATAATAAAGGCCCGCTCAAAGCGGATGCGTATGTTTCGCTAAATGGCACACCCATCAATCCCTTATCGAGAAAACCCATACGCGAATCCCTGGATGTTGGCATCAGGGCGATTAACGCGATGCTTTGTGTGGGACGTGGGCAGCGTTTGGGGCTGTTTGCCGGCACCGGCGTCGGTAAAAGTATTTTATTGGGCATGATGACCAAATTTACCAGTGCGGATATTGTCGTGGTCGGCCTGATTGGTGAACGGGGACGGGAAGTCAACGAATTTGTGCAAAAGACACTTGGGGAAGAAGGCTTAAAACGTGCCGTGTTGGTCGTTACGCCAGCTGACAGTCCGCCATTAATGCGGGTTCATGGTGCCTTACTGGCAACCAGTATTGCCGAATATTTTCGCGACCAAGGCCTGGATGTATTGCTGCTGATGGATTCTCTGACCCGGTTTGCCCAGGCACACCGCGAAATTGCCTTGGCCATCGACGAGCCACCCGCCACCAAAGGCTACCCGCCCTCGGTCTTTGCCAAACTGCCGCATCTGGTTGAACGGGCTGGCAATGCCGACCACGGCGGTGGCTCGATAACCGCATTTTATACCGTCCTCGCAGAAGGCGACGACACCAATGACCCCATCGCCGATGCCGCCCGAGGCGTACTGGATGGCCATATTGTATTATCCAGAAATCTAGCAGAGTCAGGACATTACCCCGCCATTGATATTGAAGCCTCCGTCAGCCGTGTCATGCCTGATATTATTGACGCCCATCATCTGCAATTGGCGCGGGAATTCCGCCGTCTCTATTCGCTTTATCAGCAAAATCGCGATCTAATCAGCGTTGGCGCCTACCAGAGCGGTTCCGATCCAAGAATTGACCGGGCCATTGAAAAAAATCCGGCGATCCTACAGTTTTTACAACAGGACATGGATGAAGCGGTTGACATAACACGCAGCGTGCAGGAGCTGGAATTATTATTGGGCACAAAATAAGTGGCCGATCAAAAATCACCAACGAATATTACTCACCACGAAGGACGCGGAGAACACGAAGAAAATATTTAACTTCGTGTTCTCCGTGTTCTTCGTGGTAAAAAAGGAGACCCGTGAAAAAATCACAGCGCATCAAAACCCTAGTGGAAATCAATGCGGCACAGGAAAAAAACGCGTTGGAAGCGATAGGTGACGTCCAGAAAAAACTTCAGGCAGCACAGACGCAAATTGAACATTTAAAAAACTACCGGCGCGAATACGATGATAAATTTGACCGCATGGGTAGCGCAGGCATTAATGTCACGCAATTGCTGGAATTCCGCTCATTTATCAGCAAGCTCGAAAGGGCAATACAAGGTCAGGAACAATCGTTGGCAACCATTGAAAATGAGCTGGCCAACAAAAGGAGGGCTTGGGAAAGCTTGCACTATAGGACAAACAGCTTGCAAAAGGTCTGCGATACCGCACGGCTTACCGAGCTAAAACAACAAGATAAGATCGAACAAACGGATCAAGATGAACGTGCCGCCAGATCAGGCCGGGCCCCTGAGAGATAGCTAAGGTTTTGGTTGGACAACCCCCATGCGGCAGACCGTATTTATAACAGCACCGGTTTAGTGCGGATGCCTTGGTTCAAACCGATGCCTTTGGCTGTTTTATCAGGCATCGCGTATGGGCATAAAAAATGCTTCAATTCCATCCGTACTTCAAATAGCCATGATTTGAATTTTTACCCTCCTGCATGGCTGTTTGATTTTGTTATAACGGCACAGGCCACTCACTTTGCCCCCCTTTGAATCATGAGTATCTACACAAGTTTTGCAACCATTTGATTTTTATGAAATTGCCACTTTTCGTCAAATATGCTAACTATTTG
>JAUYEP010000237.1 GCA_030689765.1 Methylovulum sp. | reverse complement strand
TCTTCAGCCAGCCATCCAAACCGGCAAGCACCGCGTTGGCATCCGCATCCCCTGTCAGCGATGGCAGCAACCTGCTGGGTCTGCCACCAGTCCCCGTGCCGGCCAACAACCCGCAAACCCCGGCGAAAATCGCCTTGGGTGACAAGCTGTTCCACGACAAACGTTTTTCTATCGACGGCACGATCAGTTGTGCATCCTGTCATGATGCCGGCAAGGGCTTTACCGATAATTTGCCGGTATCGGTCGGCCATCACGGCCTGACCGGTACCCGCAATGCACCGACCATCATCAACGCCGCTTTCCACAAATCGCAATTCTGGGATGGCCGCGAACCGGATCTGGAAGGCCAGTCCAGACAACCGTTCGTCAACCCGGTCGAAGCCGGTTTGCCCAACCACCAGCCGATACTGGATATTGCCCGTAAAGACCCTGAATACCAAGCGGCTTTTGTCGAGGTGTTCAAGGTCAGCGGCCAACAACTGACCCTGGATCATGTCGCCAAAGCTATCGCCAGCTTCGAACGCAGCATCGTTGCCGGCAATTCGCCATTCGACCGTTATTACTTCAAGGGCGACAAGACTGCGCTAACCGGGCAGCAGCAACGCGGTTTCCAGGTATTCCTGGCCCAGGGGCGTTGTGTGTCTTGCCATACCATCGAGCAAGACCATGCCTTGTTCACCGATAGCCGCTTCCATAATATCGGCATCGGCATCAACGCCATTCAGCAAGACGTGCCCCGACTGGCGCAGGCGTTTCTGGAAGCCAAGGCGCACGGCGGCGATGTCGACCAGATGGTGTTGACCGACAAAAAATCCTCCGAACTGGGGCGCTTTGCAGTAACCGACGGTTTTAACGATCTCGGCGCTTTTAAAACCCCAACCCTGCGTAATATTGCGCTGACTGCGCCGTATATGCACGACGGCAGTCTGAAGACGCTGAAAGAAGTAGTGGCCCATTACAACAACGGTGGTGTCACGCCCGCCGACGTGCAGGTTAACGCTTTCCTTAGCGGTGGTATCAGACCTTTGAATTTGACCGACGCGCAAATTGACGATCTGACAGCATTCATGGAAGCGCTGACCAGTGGACAATATGCCACATCCAAGCCTGCGACCGACGCATCACAAGGAGACCATCATGAATAACATCAACCGCAGCCGCCGTAACTTTTTAAAAACCGGCGGCGCCTTGGCTTTGGGCGGCACGTTGCCGATTAGCCTAGTAGAGCTGGCGTTTGCCGAAGCCAGCCAGAATTTTACTTTTGCCTATATTTCCGATGCCCACATTCAGCACATCAAAGGCAGCCGTTTCGTCAGGAACTGGGATCGGGGCCTGATCCGTGCCGTGGCGGAAACCAACCTGTTGACGCCGAAACCGGATTTCGTCATGTTCGGCGGCGACTTGGCGCAATTGGGCTCACCTGCTGAACTGGACCATGGCGCGGAAATCATGTCGGCGCTGAGCCACAAAGTGCATTATGTGATGGGCGAGCACGATTACTATCTGGATCTCGGCGTCTATTGGGAAAAGCTGTTCGGCCCGCAATATCACAGCTTCGATCACAAGGGCGTGCATTTTATCGTGCTCAACAGCATCCGCACCTACGACGACTGGACGTATAACCGTTGGCCGGGCAATGAGCAGCGTATGCTGGAAATGGCCGGGCTGGACAACCCCAACGGCTCGCCGTTCATGGTTGGCGAGGAACAGCGGAAATGGTTGAAAGCCGATCTGGCCAAAATTGCCAAAACCACGCCGATTGTGGTGTTCTCGCATTCGCCATTGCAAAAAATCTATAAAGGCTGGAATTTCTGGACAGAAGACGCCGAGCAGGTTCAGGCTTTACTGAAGCCATTCAAAACAGTCTCGGTGATTTATGGCCATGTGCACCAGATCCAATACAACCAGATCGGCAACATCAGCTTCAACTCGGTCATGGCCACCGCCTGGCCCTGGCCGTATCCGGCCAGCTATGCACAAGCCCAACACTATCTGCCGAAGTTGACCGTGCCGATGAACCGGGCCGACCCGTTCTTCGAGCGCGACGCCACCGGCTGGCAGTTCATCAACGTCGCCAACGGCAACGTCGACCTGAACTTTACCCTGTACAACAACACCGACCGGGTGGTGCGTTTCGACAAGACCAAGAAACATCCAGCAGATAAAGACTATCAAACCGAAAACATGCGGATTGATCCGCAACAACACTATTAACCCGGAAGGAGCAACGAGATGGCCAGATTCAACCCTATCACCACGGTTTTTGCCGTGTTCGGCTTGGCGGTAAACCTTAATGCGGCCCAGGCCGACGAATTCACCACGGTGGACGAACAACGCTGGCAACAACAGTTTATGGATAGCGTCAAGCAGGGCAGGGCGCTATGGACTAGCCCGACGTTGGGCAGTAATGGCGTGGCCTGCGCCCAATGCCACCCCAACGCCGCCAATACCCATCCGGAAACCTATCCCAAATTCCAGAAGCAGATCGGCAAGGTGATACCGGTCTGGGAAATGGTCAATTGGTGCCTGCGAAATCCTCTGGAAGGCCAACCGTTGGCCGCCGACGACCCGAAAATGGTGGCGATCCAGGCTTATATCACTTACGAGCGCCGTGGTGTTAAATTGGAACCCGGCAAGCATTGAAGGGCAGCAGGATACTAAAAAAACACTTGATTAGTGTCGGGTTAGCGATGGGGACTGTGAAAGTATCCGATATAAAAGCTGATAACCACGAAGGACGCGAAGTTTCAATATATTGTTCTACTGTGTATTTTCTTCTCCTTCGCGATCTTCGTGCTGAATAATGTGTATTCACGAATACTTTCACCGTCTCGATAGCGTAACCCAACATTTGCCTCCATCGGCGTTACGCTATCGCTAACCCGACATGTAATCGTTTGATTTTTATCTCAATAAATGGCGGTTGCGTAGATATGCTTTGGATAACTCCAATCCATTATGAATTGGGCAATTTTGAATGGTTGTCACAAACAATGAATGTCGCAGCAATCCGGCATTTTTGCGCCTATTGTCTGGTAAATGTTGCGGGTGTTTATTTTGAAGTTGGACAAAATTGGAGCCTTTTCATAAAGGCTTTTTATAAAAACTAAAATTATTAGATAACTTATTGTATTAATTTTATTTTCAGCCTTAAGCCCAAAGAATTGTTAATCCATAAAAAAAGGCCTTACGGCCCTTTTTTATTTGTATGGCAAGCTATCTTACTCTTTTTCAACTTCTTTCATGCTAAGCCTGACTCGGCCTTGACGGTCAATTTCCAGCACCTTAACGCTAACCATATCGCCTTCATTCAGTTTGTCACTGACTTTATCAACATGTTCATCGGAAATTTGCGAGATATGGACCAGGCCATCTTTGCCGGGAAGTATGGTTACGAAAGCGCCAAAATCCATTAACCGGACAACTTTACCTTCGTAAACTTTACCCACTTCAACTTCTTCAGTGATTTCTTCGATCAGGCGACGGGCCTCTTCGCCAGCCGCTTTATCAACCGAAGCCACTTTGACAACACCGTCATCGGTCAAATCAATGCTTGCACCGGTTATTTCGGTAATGCCGCGTATGGTTGCGCCGCCTTTACCAATGACTTCACGGATCTTGCTCGGATCAATTTTGAACGTGATGATGCGCGGAGCATAATCAGACATCTCTTCGCGTGTAGCCGACAGCGCTTTGTTCATTTCACCCAGAATATGCAGCCGGCCTTGTTTTGCCTGTTCCAGTGCCGCCTTCATGATTTCTGCCGTAATGCCATCTATCTTGATGTCCATTTGCAACGCGGTGATGCCGTTTTCTGAACCGGCGACTTTAAAGTCCATATCGCCTAAATGGTCTTCGTCACCCATGATGTCAGATAAGACAGCAAAGCGGTCACCTTCTTTGATTAAGCCCATCGCAATACCGGCGACAGGCGCAGAAATCGGCACCCCCGCATCCATTAATGCCAGACTGCTGCCGCAAACCGATGCCATTGAGCTGGAGCCGTTGGATTCGGTGATTTCAGATACGACGCGGATGGTGTAAGGGAATTCCTCCATATTAGGCAATACGGCGGTTACACCGCGTTTGGCTAAACGGCCATGACCAATCTCACGGCGTTTAGGTGAACCGACCTGACCGGTTTCCCCTACGCTGTACGGAGGGAAGTTGTAATGCAGCATGAAGGGTTCTTTATATTCACCGGCAAGTGCGTCAATAATTTGCGCGTCACGCTGGGTGCCCAAGGTAGCAACGACCAAGGCCTGGGTTTCACCCCGCGTAAACAACGCAGAGCCGTGGGTTCTGGGTAATACACCAGTTCTGACAAAAATCGGCCGGATTGAATCCAGTGCGCGTCCATCGATACGCTTACCGTCATTAAGAATGGCATTGCGGACTATCTTGGATTCCAAATGCTCGATAATGCCGCGAATATCATTAGCAGCATAACCGCCATCCACCGTCAGTTTTTCAACAACGGCATTTCTGATGGCTTTCAATTGTTCTTGCCTGACCAGCTTTTCAGGCACTTGATAGGCCGCCGTTATGCTTTGCCCGACTTCTGCGGTGACCAAATCAACCAATTCAGCATTCGCTTGTGGCGCTATCCATTCAACAACACCCTTGCCTGCGGCATTGGCAAATTCATTGATGGCATTAATGGCGGCCTGCATGTGTTCATGCCCAAACAACACAGCACCCAGCATGATCTCTTCAGATAAGCCTTTGGCTTCGGATTCAACCATTAATACCGCATGGGCGGTCCCTGCAACGACCAAGGTTAATTCAGATCCTTTTAATGTCGCAGGCGAAGGGTTCAACAAATAAGCGCCGTCTTTATAACCGACACAGCTTGCGCCAATTGGGCCATTAAAAGGCAAGCCTGATATGGCCAATGCTGCAGAAGCCCCCAGCAAAGCGGGGATTTCAGGATCAACTTCAGGGTTCAGTGAAATTACCGTCGCAACGATTTGAACTTCGTTAGTATAGCCTTCAGGAAAAAGCGGGCGTACAGGCCTATCAATTAACCGGGACGTCAACGTCTCCTGTTCGGACGGGCGTCCTTCCCTCTTGAAAAAACCGCCGGGTATTTTTCCAGCCGCATAAGCTTTTTCTTGATAATTCACAGATAATGGGAAAAAGTCGCCACCATTGGCTTCTTTTTTACCAACGACAGTAACCAGTAAGGCGGTGCCATCAACATCAATCATGACCGCGCCATCTGCCTGACGTGCTATTTCGCCCGTTTCTAGCGTAATTTTTTGATCGCCGTACTGAAATTCTTTCCTAATAGGGTTCACTATGGGGGTTCCTTTGCGTAGGTTGGTTAAGGAGTGGTTGTCGGGTGGCTTGCCCATGCCTTTGGGAAGAAACCCGACCTACAACAAAAACGGCACTGGATCCGCGCCGTTTCCAGATAAACTTACTTACGTAAACCAAGACGCTCAATCAGCGAACGATAGCGGTTGCTGTCTTTATTTTTTAAGTAATCCAGCAACTTGCGGCGCTGATTAACCATGCGCAATAAGCCGCGACGTGAATGGTTGTCTTTTTTGTGTGCGGCAAAATGTGGCGTCAAATGCAATATGTGTGCGGTCAATAAAGCAACTTGTACTTCAGGTGAACCGGTATCTGTTTCTGATAAGCGGTAGGCTTCGACTACCGATTTTTTTTGTTCTGCTGTAAATGGCATTGCTAATCCCTATAAGATTAAAGTAAAAGGAAGCCGTCAAAAGACGACTTGTAAAGAATCCTGTCCACGATAGGGTGTAGAGCAGGATGGTGTGGTAGAGACGCAAAATCTTGCGTCTCTACCTGTTAATATTAAACAACTTTTTCGGCGATAGTCTACCATCCAATAGCCTTTCACCCAAACCCAAAAAAACAGCGTCATGGTACAGTCGCACTGTACCCGCACCAGTAGGTTCAAGGGAAATAGTTTGTCCGTACCGAATATTTATCGCTTGTATATCGGAGAGGTTCAAGAATGGAATGGCTGCTAACGGTTTATCGACAGCGATGAGGCTGCCAAATAAATCCTGTTCATCCATAGCGGATAGTTCTTCGATGGTTTTGGCTTGTACGATGTCAAATTGCCCGGCGGCCAGTCGCCGTAAAGCGGTTACTGTCCCGCAGCAGCCTAGGGCGTAACCAATATCTTCTGCTAGAGAGCGGATATAGGTGCCTTTGGAGCATGCGACTTCCAGAGTCAATTGGTTGTCAGCGAAACCCAGCAATTTCAATTCAAAGATGTGGATTCGTCTGGCGATACGCTCTATAGTCTTACCTTCCCGCGCAAGCTCGTATAACTTCTTGCCCTGATGCTTTAGTGCCGAATACATCGGCGGCACTTGCCCGATGTCACCGGTAAAGCGCTGCAAACAACCCTCTATTTCAAAAAGGGATAATTCCGGCACCGGACGGGTGTCGATGACAACCCCTTCAGCATCACCGGTATCGGTCATCACGCCCAGCTTAACAACAACCTGATAGCGTTTATCATCATCCAGCATCAGCGCAGATACTTTAGTGGCCTCGCCAAAACACAGGGGCAACAAACCGGTTGCTAAAGGATCCAGACTGCCGGTATGTCCTGCCTTATTCGCGTCAAATAAGCGCCGGACTTCCTGCAATGCCTTGTTTGAAGAGATGCCCAGACGCTTGTCCAGCAGCAATATGCCGTGTACATTGCGCCCGGATTTACGTTTACCCATGCGCAGCTAACCTTCACTATGCTTGTCTAAGCCGCTTAACAGTTCAGCAACCCGCATCCCTTTATCGAAGGAGTCATCATAATAAAAACGCAATTCCGAGATATGCCGCATACGCATCCGTTTTGCCAATTCATGGCGGATAACGGGTGACAGTTCATTTAAAACTTTCACATTAGCCCGCTTGCCTTCTTCCCCGACATTCAATACGGTGACGTAAACCTTTGCAACAGCAAGATCCTTTGACACTTCAACTTCATTGATAGTCACAAAACCTAACCTGGAATCATCAATATCCCGTTGCAAAATTAATGACAATTCTTTTTGCATTTGCGATGACACGCGGGCATTTCGACCAAACTCTTTTGCCATAAACTACAGTACCCTTTTAACTTCTGTGCGCTCAAATACTTCGATCTGGTCGCCTGTTTGCACATCATTGTAATTTTTTACACCGATACCACAGTCCATACCCATTTTGACTTCAGCGACATCATCCTTGTAGCGGCGCAACGATTCCAGCTGCCCTTCAAAAATAACCACGTTTTCACGCAACACACGGATCGGCAGATTCCTTTTGACATAGCCATCAGTCACCATACAGCCAGCAATCGCGCCAAATTTTGGCGAACGGAAAACATCACGCACTTCGGCAAGCCCGACAATATGTTCTTTAATTTCCGGCGCCAACATTCCGCTGATTGATTTTTTAACTTCATCAATGGCATCGTAAATGACGCTGTAATAATGTAAATCTATGCCTTTTTCTTCGATCAGCTTACGCGCGGTAGCATCGGCCCTGACATTAAAGCCCATCAAAATAGCGCCTGATGCCAACGCCAAGTTAGCATCGCCTTCATTGATGCCACCTACGCCGCCAAAAATAACTTTTACTTCAACTTCGTCATTCGATAACGCAACCAACGAGCCGCGCAAAGCTTCCAAGCTGCCTTGAACATCTGTCTTAATAACCAGATTGACGCTGGCCAATTCGCCACTGGTCATTTTAGAGAAGACCTCATCCAATTTGGACGCTTGTTGCGCAGCATGGCGACTGGATTTCTTGCGGTCTTCACGATGTTTAGCGAGTTCTTTAGCAACACGTTCGTTTTGCACCACAAGGAATTCATCCCCCGCAAAGGGTGTGCCCGAAAGCCCCAGGATTTCCACCGGCGCACACGGGCCAGCTTCTTTAATGGCTTTACCGTTCTCGTTAAACATCGCCCGGACACGACCGTACTCATGACCGCACAACACCATTTGGCCGTTTTCCAAGGTGCCTTTCTGGATCAACACGGTTGCAACCGCGCCGCGGCCTTTGTCCAGCCTTGATTCAATGACAATACCCGATGCAGCACCTTCAACTGGGGCTGTTAATTCCAGAATTTCAGTTTGGACAATGAGCGCTTCGATTAAATCATCAATACCTTCGCCGGTTTTGGCTGAAATTTTAAGGAATTGCACATCGCCGCCCCATTCTTCTGCCAGAACGTTAATGACCGAAAGCTCTTGCATCACTTTTTCAGGATTTGCATCGGGCTTGTCGATTTTATTCATCGCGACAATAATGGGTACATTAGCCGCCCTTGCATGTTCGACGGCTTCTTTGGTTTGCGGCATCACACCGTCATCGGCGGCGACAACCACAATCACCACGTCGGTCACGTCAGCACCACGGGCCCGCATCGCAGTAAATGCCGCGTGACCCGGGGTATCTAAAAACGTCACTGAGCCGTGGTCGGTTTTTACCTGATACGCACCGATGTGCTGGGTAATGCCGCCTGCTTCGCCAGCGGCAACCCGGGTTTTACGGATATAATCCAATAGCGAGGTTTTACCGTGGTCAACATGACCCATGATGGTGACAATCGGAGCGCGTGGCAACGCAATACGGTTATCCTCTTCCGTGACTTCAGCGAGCATTTCCTGCTCAAGATCGTCATCACTCTGCATGATGGCTTTGTGGCCCATTTCTTCAACCAGAATGACCGCTGTTTCCTGATCTATGCTTTGGTTGATGGTCGCCATAATACCTAGCTTCATCAAATGCTTAATGACCATGGCGGCCTTAACATTCATTTTTTGTGCCAGATCAGAGACTATGACCATTTCCGGGATAGTGACATCATAAATGATCGGCGCAACCGGCATTTCAAATTGATGCTTGCTATCAGACTGTGCAGTCGTGGTGCGTTGGGTTTGCTTACCTTTTTTCTTACCTTTCTTGGCATCTTTGCCATAAACACGCGGCGTACCTTCTTCCGGCTTTTTTTTGTGCAACTGCTCTTGCTTGACGGCGGCCTGCTGCCTTACCTTGTCGGCATTTTTCTTAATGGATTCTTCGAGACGACGCTCTTTTTCCTGCTGTTTTTTCCTGACTTCTTCCGGCTCTTTCGCTTTAATCGGCTTATCTTGCTTTATCTTCTTGTCTTCCTTAACTATTACCGTTGCAAACTTCTCTTCAGGCTCCAGTTCCAGCTCAGGCTCAGGCCCGATAACACTCAGATCAGTTTTTCCTATCGGCCCGATACCTGCTTCAACAGTCTCTACCTTAGCTTCTTCATACACTTCCAGCTCGACGGCAGGCGCAGATTCAGCCTGTCCGGCCGCAACAATTGACGGCTCAATGCGAGCAGGCATTTCGACAGGCGGAAGGACAACTTCCCTTTCCAGTATCGGTTTTTGTGGCTCAGACAGAATAGGCTTAACGGGCCCGACAACTTTCTGTTCTTCAGTTTCAGCACGCTTGATATACGTCTTTTTTTTGCGTACCTCGACGCTGATGGTTTTTGTGGAACTGCCAGGAACACTCGCCTGCTTGATTTCCATCACTTTTCTGCGTTCCAGCGTCACCCGTTTGGGGGCATTGCCAGATTCATTTTCCGCTTTACCATGGCGTTTGCGCAAGTGTCCCAGCAATTGCATTTTTTCGTCTTCACTAATCACATCATCAGCGCTGCTGGCAGATAGCCCTGCTTCTTTAAGCTGCTCCAATAACCGTTCCAGTGGAATTTTCACCACATCAGCCAATTGCCGTACTGTTTTATCGCTCATATCCTACCCCTTTCTCCTCGCCATGCGCCTTAAGCAAACCAAGGCTCACGCGCCTTCATAATCAACTTTGCCGCCCTGTCTTCATTCATACCTGGAAGATTCAATAAATCATCCACCGATTGCTCCGCCAAATTATCCATTGTGATGATTCCCTGGTTTGCCAGCGCATAAGCCAAATCGTCATCCATCCCTTCCATATCCAATAAATCCTGTGCCGGATGTGCTGTTTCCATTATTTCTTCGGCAGCTATAGCGCTAATCAACAACGCATCTTTAGCCCGGCTTCTCAGCTCATGGACCAGTTCCTCATCAAAGCCTTCAATTTCAAGCATTTCACTGACTGGCACATAGGCAATTTCTTCGACCGTATTAAAACCCACTTCCGCCAGGATTAACGCAATATCTTCGTCGACATCCAGCTGGTCAATAAATAGCTGTTTTATTTTTAACGTTTCAGCTTCGCTACTAAGTGAAGCTTTTGACGCATCAATAACATTTAACTCCCAACCGGTCAGCTGTGATGCCAAACGCACATTTTGCCCACCGCGACCAATTGCCTGGGATAAATTCTCTGAGTTTACCGCCAAATCCATACTGTGCTTATCTTCATCGACAATGATTGATTGGATTTCTGCCGGTGACATCGCATTAATGACAAATTGCGCTTCACTTGGATTCCAAAGAATAATGTCGACACGCTCACCAGCCAATTCATTGGTCACCGATTGTACCCGCGCGCCCCTCATTCCGACACATGAGCCGACGGGATCGAGACGTGGATCATTGCTTTTTACCGCAAGCTTTGCCCGTGAGCCAGGATCACGCGCCGCTGCCATCACAGAAATCAAGCCCTCCCCCACTTCAGGCACTTCAAGACGAAACAGCGCAATCAGCAATTCCGGCGCAGTCCGGCTGATAAACAACTGGGGGCCGCGAGGCTCCAGACGCACGTCTTTCAGATAGCCTCTAATCCGGTCACCTATGCGTATAGCCTCGCGCGGGATCATATCTTCCCTGGCGATATACGCTTCAACATGGCCGCCCAAGTCCAGATAAACACTGCCTTTTTCAATGCGCTTGACAATGCCAGTGACCAATTCGCCGACACGCGGCTTATAGGCATCAACAATTTTTTTACGCTCGGCTTCCCTGACTTTTTGGATTATAGCCTGTTTGGCATGCTGTGCCGCAATACGCCCAAAATCAACAGAGTCAATCTCTTCTTCTATCAAATCACCTACTTTTACATCAGGATTATCGAGCTGTGCAACTTCCAGAAGAACTTGCGTCGTTGGGAACTCAACATCACCGTCACATAACGGGTTGGCTGCAACGACCTCCCATTGCCGATAGGTTGTATAGTCACCGGTTTTTCTATTGATCTCAACACGCGCCTTGATTTGGTTAACGTGACGTTTGACAGTAGCCGATTCCAATGCAGATTCTATCGCCTGAAAAACAATTTCCTTATCAATTTCCTTTTCATTGGAAAAAACTTCCACTACCAACAGAATTTCTTTATTTGCCACTTCGAGCCCCTTTTTCGATGCTTATAAATTGAACTCAGACACCAAGCGCGCTTTGCTCATCGCGCTAAAAGGCACCTCATAAATCTGATCCGCTTCTCTGAGCGTAATAATTTCTCCATCAACTTTTTCAATCAATCCTTTAATTCTTTTACGGCCGGCTATCGGCATGAAAAGATTAACCAATACCGTACTGCCTATAAAACGCTCAAACTGGCTTATTTTAAAAAAGGGCCGATCTTCCCCCGGCGAAGAAATTTCCAGCTGATAATTGCCAGGAATAGGATCCTCGACATCCAGCACCCCACTGATCTGATGGCTAACTTTGGTGCAATCATCAACCAAAATACCATTTTCACTATCAATATATATTCTTAACAACCCATGTTTGGGATGCGGGTTATAGTCGATACCGACACATTCATAACCCAAGCCTTCAACAACCGGCTCGATCAAATTGATCAAATGCTCAGGTGCCTGCTTCATTTTTTCCTCACATACTTCCGCACAAAAAAAAAGAGCCAAAGGCTCTTCCATTAACAATCAGTTGTCAGCTTCCCATGAATGATTGAAGCCCATAAAATAAAAAACCCCATAAAGGGGTTTCTTTGTCTGGTAGCGGGGGCAGGATTTGAACCTACGACCTTCGGGTTATGAGCCCGACGAGCTACCAAGCTGCTCCACCCCGCGATTGATTCCGTGCATTATAGCCAGTTTTCAAGATTTAGCAACCTAAATTATTGAATCAAGATAAGAAATGACAACTGGACCAATCTGGCTATGTCAGCCACCCCCACTGAAACATCATGCGCAACAATACTGCAGCGAACAGGCCTGCCAATATATCATCGAGCATAATACCCAAGCCGCCATGCACTTGCCGGTCTATTGCCCTTATAGGCCAAGGTTTAAGGATGTCAAATAGCCTGAACAACACAAATCCCCATAACACCGCCTGCCAAGTAAAAGGGACTAGCCACATTGCTATCAAAAACCCAGCGATTTCATCCCAGACTATGCCGCCAAAATCATGTTCACCAAGCTTTTCTGCCGCCACGCCGCATATCCACACCCCTACTACCGCCACACTTATCGTCAGCAGGCTATAGATAAGCACATCGGCTTGTACAAACAGCGCGTAAAGCGGAATTGCCGCGACTGTGCCAAACGTACCGGGCGCTTTTTTAGCTAATCCTGAGCCAAAGCCGAAGGCCAGAAATAATGCCGGGTCGCTTAGAATCTGCTTAGGCGTCAGCTTGTTTTTACCCACCGCATCAAGAAAAATGCTCATAGCCTTTTACCTTCAAGAGTTGAATAGTGCCTGATTTATTCAGGCGCAAACCGGAAGCCGCTTCAATCACACCGATATTTCGGCAGGTGGCCGGCACCCGCGCCGCATTTTCGGGGCTTACCGTAAAGCACAGTTCGTAATCATCGCCTGCCACGAGTGGCATAAACCAGTCACCTGTTGCTTCGATATAGGCCAGCACGGCATCCGATAAGGGTAAGGCACCCCAATCGATACAGGCGCCTACGCCGCTTTGTTCAAGGATATGCCCCAAATCGCCCGCAAGCCCGTCCGATAGGTCAATGCAGGCATTAGCAACGCCGCACAAGGCCAGACCGGTTTCAATACGCGGCAACGGCCCATTAAAGCGGGCTAAAGCCGCATCGGGATCGGCGCAGTTATAGCCTTGAGTTATTTTTAATCCTAACCCAGCATCGCCCAGGTTGCCGCTTAAATAAATAAAGTCGCCGGGTCTTGCCGTTGAACGCAGTAATGCCTGGCCACGCGGAACAAAACCTAGCGCCTGGACGGTTAAGGTCAATGCACCTGATGTGGTATCACCGCCGATTAAATCGACGGAAAAACGTTCAGCCAAAGTTAAAAAACCATGGGCAAACGCTGTCAGCCAGTTTTCATCAACACTAGGCATCGTTAATGCCAGCGTCACTGAGACTGGCTTCGCGCCCATACTGGCAAGGTCACTCAAATTAACGGCCAGCAATTTATGCCCTAATTGCCCGGGATCAGTTCCGGCAAAAAAATGCACGTTCTCGACCATCGTATCGGTAGTCACGGCCAATTCATAGCCATCAGGAATAGCTAATAACGCGCAATCGTCACCTATACCTAAACGGGTAGACGAATTAGCGGCGGTTTGCCGAGTAAAAAACCGTTGAATAACAGCAAATTCGGAAAGACAAGCGTCCTTACTCACCTGATTTCTTCGCTTTAATTTCCACCGCCCGTTTTTGCTGGGCGATTTTATCGAGTATGCCATTAACATATTTATGGCTGCCATCAGCGCCATAGCATTTGGCTAGATTAATACTCTCATTGATAACCACCCGATAAGGCATATTCAACCTAAACAGTAATTCGTAGGTCCCTATCCTTAATACCGCCCTTTCGACCGGATCAATCATATCAACAGCTCTATCCACAAATTCGTTTAATGCCTGATCGATAGCGTCGAGATTTGTCGGTACACCATGAAACAGTTCATTAAAATAACTTTTCTGCGCATCTTTCAGCCAGTCTTCCTCTAAAAACTGCTGTTCGATCAAATTAAGATTCTGTCCGGTCATTTGCCATTGATACAATGCCTGTACTGCCGCTTTTCTGGCATTGGTACGCGCTATGCTCATCAGATTTCCAGGTTTTTAAACAGGCTAACCATTTCGATGGCCGACAATGCCGCTTCCGCGCCTTTATTACCCGCTTTGGTACCGGCCCGCTCTATCGCCTGCTCTATCGTATCAACGGTCAGCACACCAAAGCTGACCGGCACATCGTATTGTAAAGCCACCTGTGCCAAACCTTTAACGCATTCTCCGGCAACATATTCAAAATGCGGCGTACCGCCGCGTATCACCGCACCTAGCGCGATAATCGCATCATATTTTTTGCTTGCGGCGATACGTTGCACGACCATAGGCAATTCAAACGCACCCGGGGCTTTAACCAGATGAATATCGTCTTTTTCTGCACCGTGACGGACTAACGCATCAATCGCGCCAGCTTCTAATTGCCCGACGATGAAACTGTTAAAACGGGACGCGACAAGACAGAATTTACCGCCTTGCGCGGAAAAAACCCCTTCAAAGGTTTTTATTTTCGACATTATTTTTCCCTGCAAACATTATTGATGACAACTTAATTGATAACAACTTAACCCACATGTTCAGCCACTTCCAGATCAAAACCGGACAATGCCACATATTTTTTCTGGACGCCCAACACTTTTAATTTACGCACACCCAGATCAGCCAATATTCGCGCGCCAGTCCCCGTGGTCCGCCAATCTGCGTCTTCCAGTGCGCTAACAGAGCCAGCAACGCCATTATCCTGCAATTGAT
The DNA here is from genome assembly GCA_030689765.1 of Methylovulum sp. Taxonomy (GTDB): domain Bacteria; phylum Pseudomonadota; class Gammaproteobacteria; order Methylococcales; family Methylomonadaceae; genus Methylovulum. The sequence goes on along the minus strand of JAUYEP010000237.1, from coordinate 3,756 downwards.
AACTATGAATCAGTTCCGCCAGCGCTTTATTCGATTCATACTGACGAATAATAACCAGCACACCGCCGCCTTCTTCGGCTATTTTTTGCATAGCCAGCCGAACCGGAACATTGCAAGCACTGCGCTTGGACGCAAACACATCATCCAGCAAATTCCGCGCATGAACCCTGACCAGCACCGGCTCATCGCCCGAGACCTGACCCATCACCAACGCCAGATGCAGGTTATTGTCATTTCTGTCCTGGTAGGCATAAAGCCGAAAATCACCGAACTCTGTCGGATAGGCACATTCACTGATACGTTCCAGGGTGTTTTCATGCTGAATACGGTAATGGATCAAATCGGCAATGGTGCCAATTTTAAGGTGGTGCTGCCCGGCAAATATTTCCAAATCCGGCCGTCTTGCCATCGAACCATCTTCATTGAGTATTTCAACAATAACTGCTGCGGGTTCAACGCCCGCCAGTCTCGCCAGATCACAACCCGCCTCGGTATGCCCGGCACGATTCAGTACACCACCGGCTTGTGCCATTAACGGAAAGATGTGTCCAGGCTGCACTAAATCATCAGCCTTGGCATGGGACGCGACGGCACATTGCACGGTACGCGCCCTATCCGCCGCTGAAATGCCGGTGGTCACGCCGGTTGCAGCCTCGATGGAAACCGTAAAATTGGTTGAATGTGCCGTTTTGTTTTCATTAGTCATCAGCGACAAACGTAATTGCTGGCAACGCTCACTGGTCAAGGTCAGGCAAATCAGGCCGCGACCGTAACGCGCCATAAAATTAATGTCTTCCGGCCGCGTGAAAGCCGCCGCCATAACCAAATCCCCCTCATTCTCGCGATCTTCATCATCCATAATAATGACCATTTTGCCCTGACGTAGGTCGTCTATGATTTCTTCAATGGTATTCACTGGTGCCCTTGGGGTAATTAGTTAAAAAATCCGCTGTTTTGCAATAATTCTTCGGTAATGCCGCCACACGCTGTAGCCGCCGCCCCGCCTTTCATCAAGCGTTCCATATAGCGTGCCAACACATCGACTTCCAGGTTCACCGGTGTGCCGACAACCGCATTGCCCACTGTCGTTTCCTTGAGCGTATGCGGGACAATATTGACGCCGAACACGGCGCCATTGACTTCATTGACGGTCAAGCTGATGCCGTTGATACAAATAGAGCCTTTTTCGGCGATATATTTTGCCAAGCTGTCCGGTGCTTTGATATTAAAACGCACAGAACGCCCGTCCGGTTTTTTTTCCGTTACGTTGCCAATACCATCAACATGCCCGCTGACGATATGCCCGCCCATGCGCGTGGTGGGTGTCAACGCCAGTTCCAGATTGACCGGCGAGCCAGTTGTCGCTGCACTGAGCGTGGTTCTTGACCAGGTTTCATTGGACACATCGGCACAAAAATAATGCGCCCCCAATTCCACCGCCGTTAAACAAACGCCATTGACGGCAATGCTGTCGCCCAGTTGGACATCGCTGAGTGCTAATTTGCCGGTGTCTATCTGCAAACGGAAATCGCCTGACTTACGTTCGATGGCGGAGATTTTGCCTATGGCTAGGATGATGCCTGTGAACATAGTGGTATTTAATAAATGTCTTCAACAGAATAAAAACTGAATATCTCAGCCGCCTTTATATCCATAATGTTGAGGATTTCCGGTCTTTTATGAACAAGCCGTTCAATTATATCTCTCGTCAAATCCTTATCCGCGTGATGTATTGCCCTATGACAATAAGGGCAAAGGCTGAAAATATTCTCTAGGGTATCGAGCTTTTGAGGTGTCACTTTCTGTAACGCCATAGGGATTAAATGGTGCGCTTCAAGGTAAGGCAAATGGGTATACCGTGATTTGAAAAGACTGTGTGAAGGGTTGTACTCACATTGGTATTTTTCAATTTGAATCCTTTCCAAAGCAAGATTCCGATCTCTTGAAAAAATGTCACGCGCTTTCAGCTTATTGATTTTTATTTCATCCCGCTCTAAAAGCGAATCCTGATAAGCACCCTCTGTTTCATCATAAACAATGATGACATTTTCATCCCGCCATTCTGTTTCCGCCATGCTGCCGATCCATAAGGCATTATCCCTTTCAAACATAAACCAGACTGAATTGCCCTTAGGCTTAAAGCTGGCTTTTGAAGATATATATAGTCGCAGTTCCGCAGTTTTATCCGGCTTAGGAAAAACTAAATTCAGTTTTACTTTCTCTCCATCAGGATATAACTTGAATTCCTTTAATGCTTGCAATTTGTTTGATTTTACATTTCCAATAGGAATGCTTTCTCTACCGAAGAAATTAATCAGTAACTCAGCTTCTGAATCAGTGGCTGTTATTTGAGAATCGTAATGTTCCCGTTCTGTGACGATGGAATAAGAACCAATTTGGGCATTGAATTTTAATTTCTGATTGGCTCCAAACTGCATTTTTTCTCTTCCGCTAAATGGTTAAAAATTTTTTCAGCTATTTTTTTTATCACTGGCAAAGCTACTGAATTACCGAATTGTCTATATGCCGCCGATTTACTAACAGGAATTTTGAATGATTCAGGATAGCCCTGTAACCGTGCACATTCTCTGGGCGTTAACATGCGTGGATTTTTGTCCTGCTGGGGAATTAGGCATTCTTTACCGTCTTTCCAGTACCTTGCAACCAAAGTATTTGCAGGTTTTTCAATATCTACACAAAAAGCCGTGAATCCGACACCTCTCGCTAAGTTTGTTGCCGTCCGTCTTTGATGACCCGCCCACAACCTATCGGAAATGGTAAAGGTATCCGACACATTGTCGTCGAGTATTGAATTTAGGGGAATAGGTTCGCCCCGAAAATCGGGAAATTCAAATTCTACGGCGCTATCACGCAAGCATACGATATAACACCTTACCCGTTTTTGCGGCACTACCGTTTGCGCGTTAATTAAAGCGTAGCTGAACGAATAACCTAATTCTTCGATAGCACTTTTTATGACAGAAAATGTATTGCCTTTATCATGCCGCACAAGATTTTTGACATTTTCCAGAAAAATGACTGAGGGCCTTTTTTCCGCCACGATTCTCATAACATCAAAAAATAAAGTGCCTTGTGTTTCACAGGCAAACCCGTGAGCGGTATTCAATGAATTCCGAGCCGAAACGCCCGCTAAACTAAACGGCTGGCAGGGAAAGCCCGCGCATAACACATCGTGGTCGGGTATGTCGTTTTCAGAAATGTTGGTGATGTCACCTGCGGGTAATTCTCCGAAATTATCAAAATAGGTTGTTTGCGAATCTTTGTTCCATTCGCTGGAAAAAACGCATTCTCCTCCAACTGACTGCATGGCAAGCCGAAACCCGCCGATTCCGGCAAATAGATCAATAAACCTGAATTTTCCGATTTCAGGAGGTGGGAATTCACAGCCTGCCGATGGGAAATAATTATGTTCTATGTTGTACATGTTAAAAATAACTCCTGATTAGCAAGATGCTTCAGCTAAGGTAACTCGCAAAAAATATCCCCCCTTTGTAAAGGGGGCAGGGGGGATTTTAAGTATGGCAGTTGCACATCAAATCCCCCCCTAACCCCCCTTTTATAAAGGGGGGAAATCAGATGAATGTTTGTTGCTGCGTGGGTAGTTATTTATTGCGCGTTACCTAAGTCGTCATACCGGCAGGGATTGCCGGTATCCAGTCCACAGGGAGGTGGTGTTTGGGTTGCCATCCGTGGCTTCTGGGTTTCGGCCAACCCTCGCTGCGCTCTCCCTGCCGG
>JAUYEP010000232.1 GCA_030689765.1 Methylovulum sp. | reverse complement strand
CACCCCCCCCCCCCCCCCGCATAAAGCTACGCTTTATGCAACACCGTTTTCTTTTATTTTCTAGGTTTTTTCTAAAAGATTGCCTGTTTTACAACGCATCACTTTTTAGAACTTAACAAAATAAGGCCACCAACTTAAACTGTCCCGCCTTAAGGTAACTCGCAAAAAATATTCCCCCATCATCCCTTATAGTTATAGTTCCCACGCTCCGGCGTGGGAATTCATCCGGCAACGCTCCAGCGTTGCGTGACGCTGGAGCGTCACGGGCGGCATTCCCACGCCGGAGCGTGGGAACGATGTCGTGGGTGGTTATTTTTTGCGGGTTACCTAAGTTGGTGGCCACACATTTAAAGGTAAAAATCAAAATGAAAATAAATATGCCGGTAACTGATAAAGAAGTCCCGATGAAAAAAGGTGACATTTTGGTCACCCGAACCGATTTGAAAGGACTCATCACTTACGCCAATAATGCGTTTGTCGCCATCAGTGGCTTTACCCGCGAAGAACTGATAGGCGCCAACCATAATATAGTCCGTCATCCTGATATGCCAGCGGCTGCTTTTGCAGATTTATGGGTCACATTAAAACAAGGCAGACCCTGGCAGGCACCGGTGAAAAACCGAGCTAAATCCGGCGACTATTATTGGGTGGAAGCCAATATAAGTCCGGTCTTTAAAAATGGGGAAGTTGAAAGCTATCTTTCTATACGTTATGCGCCAAAACGCGAACAGATCGAACAGGCTGAGCTTTTATATAAAAAACTGGAGGCCCATACCGCAAAGCTAAGGCCTACGGGCTTGGCGGCTAGGGTTAAAGCCATCAGCGAAAGCGGTTCCTCAAGAAAAGTGGCGGTGGGTCTGGCGGCTTTGTTGGCACCGATTGGCTGGTTGATGACGCAGTTATTTTTGTCCGGGCAATATCCGTTGTTCACGTTAGTTGCCTGTTCGGCACTGCTGGGCGCGGCGATCATTATCAAGTTGGCGTTAGAGGTTGCAGGTACGCTAGAAAGCGCCATTAATGCGGTTTATTGCATAACGGACGGTCATTTCAGGAACAAATTCGAGTTGGACAGAAACAATCAACTGGGCGATTTGTTGCGTGGGCTTTATGCCATGCAAGTCAATTTGAATTTGCAACTGGCTGAAGCCAATCAGGTGGCCCGTGATGCGTTGCGGATTAATCAGGCGCTGGACAGTGTCCAATCGGGTGTGATGGTTGCCAATACCCAGTTTGAGATCGTCTATATGAATCATGGGGTCCAGGAGATGTTCAAAAAGGCGGAACAGGATATCCGCAAACAGTTGCCCAATTTTAACGCCAATAAACTGCTCGGCACCAATATCGACTTGTTCCATAAAAATCCCGCCCATCAACGCGGTATGCTGGAAAAATTAACCGGCCTGTTCCGTTCAGAATTCGTGATTGGCGGTCACCAGATGGTTGTGGTTGCCCATCCGGTCATTGATGGTGGCGGTGAGCGTATTGGTTATGTTGCCGAATGGTTAGATAGGAGTACCGAAGTTAAAGTTGAGCGGGAAATCGCAACGGTTGTTGATGCCGCTGCGCTGGGTGATTTTAGCCAGCGCATTGATGAACACGGCAAAGAAGGTTTCTTTTTGGCATTGGCGAAGAGCATTAACGTATTCGTTGAAACCTGCGACACCGGTTTAAATGAAATCGTGCGTGCACTTGAAGCGTTGGCTCGCGGCGATTTGACCGAAAAAATCACTAATGACTATTCAGGTACGTTTGGCCAACTCAAGGATGATTCGAATGCCACGGTAGAAAAACTTAAAGAAATGATCAGTGAAATCATCGTGGCCTCTGACACCATCCAAACCGCAGCCAGGGAAATTGCGGTCGGCAACAACGATTTGTCGCATCGCACCGAAGAGCAGGCCGCCAGTATCGAACAGACTGCCGCGAGCATGGAAGAGCTGACCTCAACGGTGCAGGCCAATACCCAAAGCGCCAAACATGCCAGCCAGCTTGCGGTTGAATCCTCAGATATTGCGGCTAAAGGTGTCAGTGTGGTAGGGCAAGTGGTGATGACGATGGAGGACATTAACCAGTCTTCACGCAAAATCGGCGACATTATCTCGGTCATTGATGACATTGCTTTCCAGACCAATATCCTTGCCCTGAATGCAGCGGTGGAAGCGGCCCGTGCGGGCGAGAGCGGCAAGGGCTTTGCCGTTGTCGCGATAGAAGTGCGCAATCTTGCCCAACGCGCGGCCAAGGCCGCCGGAGAAATTAAAGAACTTATCCATGATTCGGTGGGTAAAGTCCAGGATGGCAGCAAGCTGGTTTCAGAGGCAGGCAAAACTATGGGGGAAATTGTCACGGCCATACGCGGTGTGACGGAGATAATGTCCCAAATTGCTGCTGCGTCAACGGAACAAAGCGTCGGTATTGAACAAGTCAATCAGGCCATTGGTCAAATGGACAACGTGACCCAGCAAAATGCCGCACTGGTGGAACAAGCGGCAGCGGCAGCGGAATCTATGGAAGAGCAGGTGCAAAACCTGTCGTCCGCAATAGGGTACTTCAAGGTGGATAGCAACATACGCGGTCGAAATGCTGCTGATTATTCATCCAAAGCCAATCCCGTAATCAAAACACCAGTTATTAGCCACGGCAAAGCGGCGGTTAAACCAAAAGCTCACCAACCAGCTGTTGACAATAGCGATGAATGGGAAGAATTTTAATAGGGGATTGGCTTTCAACACAAACGGGATCGTTTTACGGATAACACGCCTTAAAGGATTAATGGTTGGTAGTTGGAACAGTTAAATGCGAGGTTTTCATGATGACTAACAAAAAACAAGACGCGTTTCAGGTTAGTGTTGACCGCTGCACAATGGGTTATGGTTGTGCTATCGCCGAAATAGAGCGGCTTGAAAGTGAATTGAAACTGACAAAAAATGCCTTGGGTGAGAGCTTGGCCATTCAAAAGTTGATGGGTGAAAGCCTCATCAAATACACAGCAATGCTGCACGGGATTGAATATCAGCTTAAAAATGCAGAAATGGAGTTAATCCATTCAAACAAACGTGTTATTGAATGCGTTGATGGGCTAAGGCAAGAAAATAAGACGCTTAGATTGCTGAGTGATTTGTGGCTTAATCGGAGCATAAACCTTAAATTTGAACTTTTAATGGCAAATGATACGATTAATAAGATTAAGGCTGGGTCAGGCAGGTTGGGTTAACGCCGTTTGGCATTTTTGTAGAGACGTAGCACCGCAACGTCTTTGTCGGTATGCCGTGCGTAATCCGTAGACGTTGCGGTGCAGACGTAGCGGTGCTACGTCTCTACAATTTTTTTAGCATCAAGGGGGGGTATGATTACTTCCATTTCCAGAGCTACGCCCACAATAGGTGCTTATCCCCAGCAATCCTCCATGGCTGCAAAAAATAACCCAAGCGATGACAGTAGCTTAAAATCGGCGGCATCCAAAGCGGCGAGTGATAAAAATACCCTTCAGCTTTCCGAAACAGACCAAAAAATAATTCAGCAACTTAAAAAACGGGATACCGAAGTCAGGGCGCATGAATTGGCACACTTGGCAGCGGCAGGCGGCATTGCCAGAAGTGGCGCCAATTTTAGCTATCAGCAAGGCCCGGATGGTGTCCAGTATGCGGTTGGTGGTGAGGTGAACATCGATACCTCTGCCGTTGCGGGCAATCCTGCCGCGACTTTGAGAAAGGCTGATATTATTAAAAGTGCGGCAATGGCGCCTGCGCAGCCTTCCGCCCAGGATTTGCAGGTTGCTTCCAGTGCGACGGCAATGGCGGCTAAGGCGGTGGCGGAATTATTGGCATTGACCCAGAAGGCGGGTAAAAATCCACTGGGGTCGCTGCTTGATGTGTCTGCGTAGCCTGTAGGCCCCCTTTATTTCGTGACCAGTTCAACGAGTTTTACAAAAGCAGGGTTGAACAAGGTCAGGCCAAACACGGCAATCCCAATCAGCACTTTTAACAGTAAACCCAGTTGCTTGATTTCGGAACGTACTTGATTGATTTCGGAACGCACTTGATTGATTTCGGCGCGTACAAATTCCTTGGTGGCCAATTCGGTGCGCAAATCATTATACAATTCCGATTTAAGGCTTTCCTTTTTAGCGGTTATTTTTTCATCGGCTTTTTCATCAATGGCCTGTATGGCATGTTCTATCGCGGTGGCAAAAACTTCCGCCCTTGTCCGGTCATGATTAAATGCGTCTTCCAATAGAAGAAATACGTCGCGTGGTAGTGAATAGTTCATAAGGGTTCCTGCTAAGGTTTGCCAGATTAAGGCGCATCAAATATGCGCTTTAATGGGTCGGTTGTTATGCAAAGTCTAATAAAACTTCCGCTAACCCGATAATCGCCTGTACGCTAATTTCTTTAATCGAATAATCGTGTTTGTCCAACCGGTAGGGATTAACAATGGACGGCGATTTAAGCACTTTGTTAATCCCGGTCTGATAAACCCGGCTGATTGGCGTGGGGCCGAATAAAGTGATTGAGGGTTTGTTCATGCCCCAAGCGATATGGGTGGGGCCGGTGTCATTGCCAATCAATAAATCCGCATGGGCAATCAGCGCTTTCAGACTGTTTAAATCCAGCTTGGGCATCACCTGAATACAGCCAGACTGTGTTGCCATCCAATCTGCCGTATTTTTCTCCGATTTGCTGCCCCAGACGACCAGACAATTCTGCTGCAAGGCATCCGCTACGGCGACAAATTTTTCCGCCGGATAGTTGCGGCTGGCCCATGTTGAACCGATGACCAGCACAATGTTTTTCCGGTCTTTTTTTAAAAAATCCCGTAAAAAATCATAACTGCCCTGATTTTCACCCTTAAAAAACAAGAACGGTTTTTTGTCCAGAATTTGCTGCGGCGTAATGTTTATGCCTAAAGGCTGGGACAAGACTTGTGCATTCCGGTCAATCGTATTGGCATCGTAAGCACAGGCGATTTTGACATCATAAAACCATGATGCGGCTTTTTCGCGGATGGAATCCGCATCGAAACCTGCGACCCGTTTGCCGATGAGTCTTGCCGTAATGGCGGATTTAATCAGCCCTTGTGCATCAATGACCAGATCATACTGGTTGCTGGCATAGCTACGGACGGTTTTGATTTGCTGAAAAATACTGGATTTATCGGTTTTTAGCGATTTCAGGTTGACCGTTAACAGGCTATTAATATCGGGGTTGTGCCTTAACAATCCGGCAAAACGTTCTTCAACAATCCAGTCAATTTCTATGCCTGGGGAATGTGCTTTGATGAATTGCAGGGCGACCATGGCATGGACAATATCGCCTAGCGCCGAGAGTTTGACGATGGCGATTTTCATGGTGCGATTAACTCAAGCACCTGCTCGGGCCGGATGCCGGTTAAGCAGCTGGTATGCGCTTCGTGATCTGGCGGGTACAGCGGGCATTCGCGCTTAAAACACGGTGAGCAGATAAGTTTTAGCGAGAGGATATGCGCTTTGGTATTTAACGGCGGTGTAAATGCGGGGTCGGATGAACCGTACAGGGCGATGATATTTTTGTCCAATGCGGCGGCGACGTGCATCAATCCTGAATCATTAGTCACAACGGTATCGACCAGCGACAATAAATCCACCGCTTCCGCCAATGAGGTGCGTCCGGTAAAATCGGTACAGCGCCCACGGGCCGCAAGGTTGATTTGTGCGGCGATGTCCTGGTCTTTATCGGAGCCAAACAGCCACACCTGCCAGCCCTGGTTAAGCTTTTGTTTGGCGATTTCTGCATAATAATCGGCAGGCCAACGCTTAGCCGCACCATATTCAGCGCCTGGGCATAGCGCCAGAATTTTTATCGCCAGGGATGGTGTGTATGCCGCAAGCCTGCTGGGAGCAGGCGCGGCGGTCGTCCAGGTTAATCCAAACTTTTTTGTGACAGACTGTTGTTTGGCACGACCAACGCTTAACGCAGGGACTGGATAAGCGGGTGGTAAGCGGGCATCGTCAGGCAAGCCCAAGGCAACAAAGCGCTGTACCGTCATCGTCAGCAATAATTTGTCGAGTTTTCTGGCATCGTTGAGCAGGCCCCCACGGCATTCGCCCAGATAACCCGTACGTTTCGGGATGCCAGCAAAAAAAGGGGTTAATGCCGATTTCCACGAGTTTGGCAGGACAATGGCCTGGTCATAGCGTTCTGAACGTAATCGCCTGCCCAGTCTGATGCGTGCTGATAAACCAAACTCGCCATGCGTCAACGGCATGGCAATGGCATGGGTAACTTCAGGCATCCTGTCCAAAAGCGGGAACGACCAGGCTGGAGCCAGCACGTCAATACGGCAACTGGGCGAGGCTTGCTTAAGCGTTAAAAACAGGCTTTGCGCCATCACCATATCGCCGACCCAAGAGGGGCCGACGACGAGAATTTTCTTAGGCAAGGTAAGTCAACCAGTCTTCGTGGTTAGTGCTGCGGCCATAAACCGCATCGAAATATAAGGCTTGCAGTTTTTCGGTGACAACGCCACGGCTACCTGAGCCGATAGCGCGGTTGTCCAGTTCCCTGATCGGCGTGACTTCAGCGGCAGAACCGGTAAAAAAAGCTTCATCGGCGACATAAATTTCATCGCGGGTGATGCGTTTTTCGATGACTTCATAGCCTTGCTCGCGGGCTATTATCATCACGGTGTCGCGGGTGATGCCTTCCAGCGCTGATGTGGTTTCTGGCGTGTAAATTTTGCCGTTACGCACGATAAACAGGTTTTCCGCGCTGCCTTCGGCGGCAAAGCCTTCATGATCGAGCATTAACGCTTCATCGTAACCATTAGAGAGCGCTTCTTGCAGGGCCAGGATGGAATTGATGTAATTGCCGTTGGCTTTGGCTTTGCACATTGTGCTGTTATGGTGGTTGCGTGTGTAAGACGAGGTACGGATACGGATGCCTTTTTCGATGCTTTCTGTGCCCAGGTAAGCGCCCCACGACCAAGCCGCCACCATGACATGCACTTTAAGGTTATCCGCCCTAAGCCCCATGCCTTCTGAACCGAAAAAGCACATGCTGCGGATGTACGCGCTGTCCAGGTTATTTTTAGCAACGGCATCACGTTGCGCCTGATTGATTTCCCCTTTATTGAACGGCATGGGCATATTCATGATATGCGCCGAGCGGAACAGGCGGTCAGTATGCTCTTGCATCCTGAAAATGGCGGTGCCTTGGGTGGCGTGGTAAGCCCTGATGCCTTCGAAAACACCCAGTCCATAATGCAAGGTATGCGTCAACACATGGACTTTTGCCTCGCGCCACTCAACCCATTGTCCATCCAGCCAAATAACGCCGTCTCTATCGTCCATCGTCATCGTTTATTCTCCACATATTTAATTTCATTTATAGTTTTTAGGTACTTATTCAGCCCCCCTCTTTGAAAAAGAG